>NZ_JASDCT010000005.1:0-279475 GCF_030407735.1 Planococcus sp. APC 3900
GACGCAGATCCGCGGCGAAGAAAAATGGTACGACATGTCCGTGAAGATCCACGAAATCGTCACTGGCCAGAAGAACCTGCCGCCGAACGTCGATTTCTACTCGGCATCGGTTTACCACAGCCTGAACATCGAACACGACCTGTTCACGCCGATCTTTGCGGTTTCCCGCACATCCGGCTGGCTGGCGCATATCCTTGAGCAGTACTCAAACAACCGCTTGATCCGTCCGCGTGCGGAATACATCGGGCCTGGCATGCAGACGTATGTGCCGGTTGAAGAACGCTAAGAGAAATATTTATCCTTTCCATTTACGGTTTGGACCATATCGACTCATCTAGATAAGCAAATGAAAAAGGCGATTCCTGTGTTTACAGGAATCGCCTTTTTCATTTGCCCCTGTTATCCGCCGATATAGGACATGCCGATTTTATTGCGGTTTTTTGCGGTGAATTCAGTGCGTTCATCCGAGTAGCGGTCATCCCGACGTTCCCAGACAGCTGAGATTTTTTCCAATAGTTCCTCATCGGTCAATCCACTCCGAATCAATTCCCGAATATCAAAATGGCCGGTTGCGAACAGGCAGGTGTAAAATTTACCGTCAGATGACAGGCGTGCGCGCGTACAAGATGAACAGAAAGATTCCGAAACGGATGTAATAAATCCGACTTGGGCATCCCCTTCTTCAAAACGGTAACGCTTCGCAACTTCACCATAATAATCTTTGTCGACAGGTTCCAGTTTATAGACGGTCTGCAGTTTGTCGAGAATCTGTTTTTTGGTCACTACTTTTTTAAAGCTCCAGCCATTGTCGTTGCCGACATCCATGAATTCGATAAAGCGCAATGTAATGCCCCGGTCTTTAAAATAAGCCGTCATCGGCAAAATTTCTTGTTCATTAACATCTTTTTGGACCACCATATTGACTTTAATTTCAAAACCGACTTGTTGTGCAAAATCAATTTGCTTCAATATATGAGAAGGTTCGACACCTCGGCCGTTTAATTTTCCAAACAGCTCAGGATCCAAGGCATCAAGGCTGATGTTCAATCGGCGCAATCCTGCATCATAAAGGGCCTGTGCTTGATTGCCAAGAAACATGCCATTTGTCGTTAAGCCGATGTCTTCCACCCCTTCAACCGAAAGGATTTTTTTAATAAGCTCAGGCAACCCTCTGCGCATCAAGGGTTCTCCGCCTGTCAGCCGGATTTTTTTGACACCCATCGCCACAAATACTTTAGTCAGGCGATGGATTTCTTCAAATGACAATAATTCCTGCTTCGGCAAGAATGCATAATCATCTCCGAAAACTTCTTTTGGCATGCAATACGAACAGCGGAAATTGCAGCGGTCGGTAACCGAAATCCGCAAATCCCGTATCGGGCGATGAAATTGGTCCTGTACTGGTTTAATGGCCATTTTGCCACCCCCTCATTTGATCGTCGGGTTGGTTCACATTACGGAAAACAAGCGGCTCTTCATGGATTTCTGATGAATCGATCCACTCGGTAGCCACTTTCTCCATAAACTTCATGACGCGGAATTGTCCAGCCTCCAGCTCTTGCTGCAGCTGTTCTTTTACCCGTTTATCCCAAATACTGAACAACGGGATTTTTCCAACTGTGTTCCATAAGGCTGTAATGTCTGACGCGTTGTCTGCAAGATCCAACAGCCTGGCTGTTTCTGCAGGCCCTACATACGGCATATCACAAGGCAGCACGAAATATTTATCTGCTCTCTTGGCAACCATCCCTGACAGGATGCCCGCCAGCGGCCCTTGTCCTTCAATCCAGTCGAGATCGGTAACGACTTCAGCATCGGATGAAAAGCGTTCCATCAATTCAGGTCTGGAAATGATGACCACATCATCACAAACAGCCGCTAACGCGTTATAAGCTCTTTCATAAAACAACTCTCCTTCTAGTTCCGCAAACGCCTTTGGGGAACCGTACCGCCGTGACAGGCCGCCTGCCAACAGGATTCCAACAAGAACTGTCATCCTCCGCTTACCGGTGGGATAAAAGCCACAACATCTCCTGTTTCCAGCACATCCGTCGGCAGCGCATATTCTTCATTGACAGCCACACGTGCTGCCCCGGAAACAAAATCCGGGTATTTCTCAGTCGCCCATTGCCATAAGTCTTCTACAGTCCGACCGGCCATATCGACTTGTTCTTCAGAAACACCGGTCTGTTCACGGAGTCCTGCAAAATAATGCAATTGGATCATGTCAATTCCCCTTCCGGTTTTTTCTTCTGGTCGCCGATCCATTCTTCGCCGTCTTCCCAAATTTCTTTTTTCCAGATCGGTACAATTTCTTTTATCCGTTCAATCGCGTATTCATTCGCTTCATAGGCTGTTTTCCGGTGCGGCGATGAAACCGCAATAACAACCGCAATGTCACTGATCTGCAGCTCGCCGATCCGGTGGGCAATCGCCACTTTCGTCCCTTCCCAGCGCTGTTCAATTTCTTCGCCGATCTGCGCCAGCTTTTTCTCTGCCATCGGCACGTAAGCTTCGTAAGAGAGATACATTGTCCGTACCCCTTTTGTCCACTCACGAACATGTCCAGTGAATAAAGTAACTGCTCCCGCTTCAGGGCGCAAGACAAAATCTGCGTAAATTTGAGGGTTGATCGCTTCTGTTACAATTTCAAATGCCTTCATTATCTATCACCATCCAATTCGCAAACCAATTCTGTAATAGCTTACTGTCATTCTGAAGAATCAACCGGATATTGTCCAGCTGCAATTCTTCCGGTGCAATTGCCAAGACGATATTTTGCAGCTTTTGAAGCTCCAGGCTATCTTCAACTGAACGCAGCAAAACAATTTTTTCAAAAGGCGCTTCTTTAAAGCCTTCCACCAAAATCAAATCCGGATTCCCTAAAGAAGCATAGTCAACTAGTTCTTCTACTGTTGCTGTTTGTTTTTGCTGATGCATTTGTATGATGCCATCCCCATATGCAATGGAACAATCAGCGCCGTTTCCCAACAAACGCATGCTGTCGGTATCTGCTTTCGGCAGTTCAAGCGGGCCACCATGGCCATGGTGCTTAATGAACGCAACCGTCTTTCCTTTATTTTTAGCCTGTTCCAGCAAATTTAAGGCCAGTGTTGTTTTGCCGCTGTTTTTGAAGCCGACAACTTGCAATACCTTTAGAGCCGCCATTTGCTTGCCCCTTCTTCCATGCCGAGAAGGAGGACATCAACCGTGTCGCTCCTGTGGAATCCGCGGCTGCCTCCAGGCAACACAATCAACGCATTGCCTCGTGCGATCGATGATACCGCATTCGATTTATTGAATCCAGCCGGTGACACTGTTTCGCCGTCGTAAGAAGCGCGGATGAAACGTGTAAATGGATTGGCTTTTGTGAAATCTTCTCCTAAAACCGCTTTTGTCTGCGGCAAATATAGTTTTCCCGCTCCCATCATCTTCAGCAGGGCGGGCCGCACGAACAACTCGAATCCGGTAAAGCAAGCAGAAGGGTTTCCGGACAATCCAAACAAATAGCGGCCATTTGCGACGGCAACAGTTGTCACACTGCCGGGGCGCATGGCTACTTTGTTGAACAATACTTCAGCCCCGAGCCGTTCATAGATCGCCGGCAGAAAATCAAAATCTCCGACGGAAACGCCGCCAGTCGTAATCAGGCAATCGGTTTCGTCCGCAGCTTTTTTGACCACTTCGTAACTTTCATCCAATTGGTCAATCGACATGCCGTACATCTTGCAGCGGAAACCCATTCGCTTCAGTTGGGCAACAATCATCGGTCCGTTGCTGTTGCGTATTTTGCCCGGCACTAATTCGTCATCGACCCCCAGCAATTCGGTTCCGGTTGAAAGGATTCCAACAACCGGTTGTTTCGCTACCGCGACTTGCGAATAGCCGAAAGTCGCCAGCAACGCGATTGTGCCTGGATTGATCAAACTTCCGCAATCGATGACCACTTCGCCTTTCTGGACATCTTCTCCCTGCAAAGAGACGTTTTCGAGTGCCTCAAACGGTTTTCGAATTGTGATGCCTTGTTCAGTTTCGACCGTCTGTTCAAACATCACAACGGCGTCAGCCCCTTCCGGAAGCTGGGCTCCCGTCATAATGCGGATTGCTTCATTGGCCCTCAGTTTTTCAGCCGAGACTTCTCCCGCTCCAATATGGTCAATGACACGAAACGAGATCCGATTATCGCCTGATGCTCCGGCAGAATCCACTGAACGGATGGCATAGCCGTCATAGGGAGACCGGTTGAACGGCGGCACATCACTGGAAGCGACGATCGGTTCAGCGAGGATACGGCCGTAGCTTTCTTCCAGGTCCACCTTTTCACTTCCGATTAGAGACGCCTTGCACAAAACCCGTTCGAGTGCTTCTGAAACGGAGATTGGCCTACGTTTTTCCACCATTATTCTTCAGCTCCTACTCATTAAAATGCTGGCATTATTTACATATGTATGTGGAGCTCTTTAAAGCTTTGATATTTTTTACAATGGACCTATACGTATTAAACTTATACAAAGCCTGAGAGCCTGTCAAACTGACCTTTTCGAATAAAACAAAAACAACCTTGGCAAATGGAGCGTTCAAGGTTGTTTTTAAGATTGGATTTTTTTACTTCTGTCGAAAATGAAGAAGTCATTTCCTCTTCACATTGTTAATTTCTGGAATGACATCCAAAGGTGTCTCTATTATCAATCGCTGACGGTTTCTGCAGTTGGCGCTACAGCTATTTCTCCATTTTTGGCACGGATTCTCCGGATATCCAAACGAATGACCAGTGAAATGATCAAAGCCACTACGAACAGGCCGGCGAAGAACAACAGGCTGCTTTCATAGCTTCCCGTCTTATCCTTCATGAAAGCGGCGAACAAAGGTCCTGCGAGGCCGGCTGCTGCCCACGCAGTCAAAATATACCCATGGATTGCTCCCAATTGTTTCGTACCGAAAATATCCGCGATGTATGCTGGGATCGATGCAAATCCACCGCCGTAGCATGTATAGATGATTGCCAGCATGATCTGGAAGAAAATTGCGTTGGTAGTGAATGGCAATAATGCAAATAACGCAATTTGTATAACGAAAAATGCCGTATACGTATTCGGTCGGCCGATGTAATCGGAGATTGCCGCCCAGCCCAAACGTCCGAGGCCGTTGAAAATTCCAAGGACACCAACCAAAGCCGCTGCCTGGACGGTAGTCATGCCGATGCTGTCAATTGCCATCGGTTTGGCCGCCGATAAAATCGCGATTCCGCATGTGACGTTGATGAATAGCATAAACCATAAGTAATAAAAGCGCTTTGTCTTTACTGCCTCGTTGGCCGTCAGCTGGGACAAGTCGATTTTCCGTTCAGCTTTGCCGGTGTTTATTTTTTCTTCAAAGCCTGCAGGCATCCAGCCTTCTTCCGGCTTTTCAAGATACAGGGATGACAGGGTCATGATGATCAAATAGGCTGCTCCTAAAATATAAAAAGTCTGTTCCACTCCAACTGAAGTGATGAGCATTTCCATAATGGGGCTGCTGATGGCTGCGGCAAAGCCAAAGCCCATGATGGCAAGGCCAGTAGCCAAACCGCGGCGATCCGGGAACCATTTGACCAATGTGGAGACCGGCGCAATATAACCGATGCCAAGCCCGATTCCCCCAAGCGCTCCGTAAAACACATAGAGCATCGGCAAAGAGGAAGCGCTTACAGCAAAGCCCGAGCCAATGATGCCGGCACCGAAGAAAAAGGCTGCTACTAATCCCGCTTTTCTCGGACCGTATTTCTCTACAAAGCTGCCGAAAAAGGCTGCCGATAATCCCAGGAACAGGATGGCGATGCTGAATGTCAGCTGCACTTGGCTGGTGGACCACCCAAACTGGTCAATCAGTGGATTGGTAAAATTGCTCCATGCATAGACGGAGCCGATCGAAATATGTATTCCTACTGCAGATAATGCGATTAACCATCTGTTTTTCGGCTTCTTTTTCATTTCCCTAACCTCCTAGTCAATTGCTTGTGTTTATATAAAATGATTTCCAACAGTGAAAATCATCAGTTTTAGGAATTGCGGTCATTTGTATTTCGACTAGGCAGGCAGGAAATACCAAACTGGGAATAAGTAAAATCACAATAAACACTGCGATGGCTGGAATATACAGCTCAGAACTGCCTCTGTTTAATAACCGAAATATTTAGACGATTAGAAGCATAGCACCCTTCCCTTTTTTTGTCACTCTATTTTTTTACTAAGTTGCAGAAGTTTCTTTACTGACAATCCGTTCAGGGTGCGTATACAGATTGAACGATCCACCGCGAATAAAGCCGACAGCGGTGATGCCCAAATCGTCTGCCAAAGTCAATGCCAATTCTGTTGGTGCGGATTTCGACAGGACAATTTCACAGCCGATCTTCGCTACCTTCAGCAAAATCTCTGATGAAATCCGCCCGCTGAAGACGATGACTTTGTCGCGGACGTCAATATTGTTCACCAGGCAATAGCCGTAGATTTTATCGAGTGCATTATGTCTGCCGATATCCATGCGCGAAACGATGATGCCGTTCGCGTCACAAAGCGCCGCATTATGGACGCCGCCTGTCTGCTTGAACATTTCAGCTGAAGCCGCCATCCCCTCCATAAGCTGAAAGCAATTTTCCGGGGTTAGCGTTACGCTGACATCGGACATTTTTTTAGCAATCATAGCATCATGCGCAAAGACAAATCCCTGTCGGCTCATGCCGCAGCAGGAACTGATGAACCGCTTGTTCTGGAGCTGCTCAAAAAATGGATAGACTTTCTCAGCGGTTATGTGGACCGTTCCCGTTTTTTCTTCCACCCGGATTTCCTGGATGTCCCGGTAATTGGGGATGATGCGCTCAGATACCAAAAAACCGATGGCCATTTCTTCCATATGCTCAGGTGAACAGACGATAGTGATAAACTCTTTGCCGTTTATTTTAATGGTAGCCGGTTGTTCGACAACAACACGGTCTTCTTTTTCGATAAACCCGCCTTTTTCGTAGCGCAGGATTTTTCGTGCTTTATCTTGTTGCATCGGTTTTGCCTCCTGGCTGTCCATTTTGGTCAATCGGCCGGTCAAACAGAAATACAGATACGGCGATGTCGTCTTCAACTTTGATGTCTGAGAATAGATGGACGAATTTGGCCCCGACCAATTCCTCCATGCCTTCCGGTGCTGATGTGGCATAGACACTTTGGATCATCCGGGTGCGCGCAGTGTGGACCATTTCTCTGCCTTCCGGTGTTCTGGCAATGAATTGTTCTGAGGGGCTCAAATTCCCATATAAAGTCGCGATGGCCATATCATTAACAAAGACAGTCTGTATGCGTTCGGGACCTTTTCCAAAAAGGTTTTTCCGCAACTTTCGAATGATGTCATTGAATTCATGGATCTGTCTGGACATGTAGATCCTCTCCTCTTTCGGACTTGTAATTTTTTGACTAGTACCAATTTTAGTTGTGCATCTCATTTTTACTGTATATAATAATAGCATATGTTGGTGTTGCTGTATTTTAATGCAACAGCGCTTTCACTTTACCCTATATATTTGGATTGGTCATTTAACAAGTCCTGTTAAGACACTATTCCACTATGAAACAGATGCACTTGTCAAGTGTGTTTTTCATGGTGGAATTTTTTTATCCCTTTTTTGCGGACAGTTTGATTCCCCTATGCCGAGGAGGCTGGCAGGTCAAACGTCCGTTGTAAAAGCTGGATGCTGCATATCATAAGAAGGAGGTTTTGGCATGTCCATTAAGATTAACGGTTCCCCTGTCGAGTTCGAGCAGGGAAAAACCATTTTACAGGTGCTCAACGAAGAAAAGATTCTTCATCCGCAAATCTGTTATATGCCTGAAGTCGACCCGATCGAAACCTGTGACACATGTATCGTTGAAGTTGACGGAAAGCTTGTTCGTGCCTGTTCAACTCCAGCAACTGCCGGTATGGAAGTCCAATTGGCTTCCCCGCGCGCCAAGGAAGCGCAAACCGAAGCCATGGACCGGATTCTTGAGAATCACTTGCTGTACTGCACAGTCTGCGACAATAACAATGGCAACTGCAAAGTCCACAACACTGTCGACATGATGGAAATTGAACACCAAAAATACCCGTTCGAACCGAAGTGTACAGTCGATGAAGTTGATTTAACCAATCCGTTCTACCGGTATGATCCGAACCAATGTATCGCCTGCGGCCAATGTGTCGAGGTCTGCCAGAACCTCCAGGTCAATGAAACTTTGACGATGGACTGGTCACGCGACCGGCCGATTGTCCTGTGGGACGGCGGCGCCAAAATCAACGATTCTTCCTGCGTCAGCTGTGGCCAATGTGTTACTGCCTGTCCGTGCAATGCCTTGATGGAAACATCGATGCTTGGTGAAGCAGGTTTCATGACCGCCATTCCGGAGAAAATCCTGAAGCCGATGATTGATTTGGTGAAAGACGTTGAACCGGGCTATAGCGGCATCATGGCCGTATCGGATGCAGAAGCAACGATGCGTGAAACACGGACGAAAAAAACCAAAACAGTCTGTACATTCTGCGGTGTCGGCTGTTCATTTGAAATCTGGACTAAAGACCGTGAAATCCTGAAGATCCAGCCTGTTTCCGAAGCGCCGGCCAATGCCATCTCCACTTGCGTAAAAGGCAAATTTGGTTGGGACTTCGTCAATAGCGAAGAGCGCATCACCACTCCCCTCATCCGCAAAAATGGTGAGTTTGTCGAAGCTACTTGGGAAGAAGCGCTTGATTTAGTCGCTTCGAAATTCAAAACGATCAAAGAACAAAACGGCAAAGATTCAATCGGTGTCATCTCGTCTTCGAAAATCACCAATGAAGACAATTACATCTTACAGAAGCTGAGCCGCCAGGTATTTGAAACGAATAACGTCGATAACTGCTCACGCTATTGCCAATCCCCTGCGACAGACGGTTTGTTCCGTACAGTCGGAATGGGCGGAGATGCCGGAACCATCAAAGACATCGCCAGCGCGGGACTCGTCATCATTGTTGGCGCCAACCCGGCAGAAGGCCATCCCGTATTAGCGACTCGCGTCAAACGCGCGCACAAATTGCATGGCCAGAAATTGATTGTTGCCGATATGCGCAAAAATGAAATGGCCGAACGCTCGGATATCTTCATTACGCCGAAACAAGGCACGGACCAGGTATGGCTGATGGCTGTAACGAAATACATGATCGACCAAGGCTGGCATGATCAGCAATTCATCGATGACAACGTCAATTATTTCAATGATTTTAAAGAAGTGCTGGACCAGTACACATTGGACTATGCCGAGCAACGCAGTGGCGTTTCCAAGGAAACCTTGATCCGCACAGCTGAAATGATCCGTGATGCTGACGGCACTTGCATCCTTTGGGGCATGGGAGTCACGCAAAATACCGGTGGTTCTGACACGTCCGCTGCAATTTCCAACCTCTTGCTGGCGACTGGAAACTATCGCCGGCCAGGAGCTGGCGCATACCCGCTGCGCGGCCACAACAATGTTCAAGGAGCTTGCGACATGGGCTCATTGCCAGGCTGGCTTCCGGGCTACCAGCATGTTACAGATGACGCTGCCCGCCAAAAATTTGAACGGGCTTATGGAGTGAAAATCGACGACAAGCCGGGTATGGATAATATCCAAATGCTGCAGGCTGTTGACGAAGGCATCATGAAGGCCATGTATGTTGTCGGTGAAGATATGGCATTGGTCGATTCGAACGCCAACCACGTAGATGAAGTTCTTGCGAAACTTGACTTTTTCGTCGTACAGGACATTTTCTTCTCACGGACCGCCCAATACGCAGATGTCATCCTTCCGGCAGCCCCGTCACTTGAAAAAGACGGTACTTTCACCAATACAGAACGCCGCGTTCAGCGTCTGTATAAAGCACTTCCTGAACTCGGCCATTCGAAAGCGGATTGGTGGATCGTCCAGGAAATCGCCAACCGCCTTGGTGCAGGCTGGAACTACAGCCACCCAAGTGAAATTTTTGCAGAAATGGCGAGTCTGTCTCCATTGTTCGCAAAAGCCGATTACACGAACATGGAAGGTTGGAACAGCTTCCTTTGGGGCAGCCTTGAAGGAGAAAGCACCCCACTCCTTTATGCCGATGGCTTTAATTTCCCGGACAAAAAAGCGCGTTTTGCATTGTCCGATTGGGTAGAACCAGTAGTGTTCCCGGTCGAGTACGATCTGCATATCAATAATGGCCGTTTGCTGGAGCATTTCCATGAAGGCAATATGACCGATAAATCAAGAGGGATCATTTCCAAACTGCCGGAAACTTTCGTTGAAGTGTCTCCGCAGCTGGCTAAAGAACGTGGACTGGAAGATGGATCAACTGTCCGCCTCGTCTCCCCTTACGGCGCATTGAAATTGCCCGTCATCGTTACAGGGCGAGTAAAAGGCAATGAATTGTTCATGCCGATGAATTCAACAAACAAAGAAACGGCCATCAATTTCCTGACTGGACCGGCTGTCGATCAGCGTACCAATACGCCGGCTTATAAACAGACCAAGGTCCGGATGGAAGTGCTGAAAGACCATGTCAAACGCCCGCTGCCAAAATCAAATCCGCGGGACAAGAAACGGACGCCAGTATCCGGCATCGAAGTGGAACGCAAATGGGCACGTGAAGGTTATGTGCACCTGACAGATCAACGATAGAAAGGTGATGTCCAATGGCAAGCCCAATAACGCAGATCAAGAAGAAGGAATGGACCGCTGACGAAATCCGTCAGCAAAAACTCTACGAATTGGAAACGCTGATTGCCGAACAGGATCAGGCGCTTAATAAATTATTGGCCATTACTGGTGATTTGGATGATGCAGGTGTCTTGGATGCTGTCCTCGCGATGGTCAAAGCGAAAGAAGGCATTGCCGAAGTGGTCATGGGCCAGGCAACACGTGAACCGGTGACCAACCTCATCAATAATATGATGAGTGCAGCAGGCGCACTGACAGCGATTGATCCGGCTTCAACAGGCAAGCTGGCTTCGAGTGTCGTCAATGGCTTAAAAGAAGCGGAAACTCAAAATAATAATGGCAAAAAACTTGGGGTGCTCCAGCTGGTAAAAGCATTCAGAGACCCTGACATCAACCGCACCATCAAGTTCGGCCTTAACTTCCTGAAGGGGATGGGAAAAGGATTGGACCGCTAATAAGCTTTTAAAAATATTCCCTTATAGAAACAGCCGCAGCTTTCTTCCTAGCTGCAGCTGTTTTTTTTACTTTATCGCGGGCAAGAACCACTTTCGATGAACGAAAATCCTGTTCTATTGCTTTTATGGATTCAGCCTAATGATGGATAATAGATCATCCTTTCCTTTTTCTGTATGCCTTCTGAACGTGTGTGCACTTGTCAATTTTTATCGTCATTCTATAAGAGCTTCTATTATATAGAAGAAACTGCTTTGAGAGTGCCTTGGGTCCCTCTTTTCAAATTAGCTGTGGCAAGGTTTTAAGCACAGTTTTCCTCTTAAATTTTTTCTGTTCCTTCTATATATTAAAAGGAATCAAATTCAAAGATTGCATGATTGAATGGTTATTATGTAGAGACGGTATGTTTTTCTAAACGGTTTGTCCAAAATCACTGCTTCTTCAACAGTACTTTTTGCATCCATCGCCAGTCTGCATCCTCCTATTCGCTTCCATCGTCCTCACCTTCCCCTTTCCTCATACTTCTCCTAAAACTGTATTGAAACAGGATATCAGAATACTCTCTCTTCTTTATCGCGAATAGTCGTCCCTTATCGGTAAATAATCGCTTTTGTCCAATTTTGAAGACAACCATCTCTTTCTGTTATATATTAATTAACAAGAAAACAAACTGTACTAACACAGATTGTTGATTCTCAAATCAGAAAGGGATGGATGACATGGTCGCAAACAAACAACAACAAATCGAGGAACTGAATAAGAGCTGGGAACAAGACGAACGCTGGAACGGCATTGAACGTATGTACACAGCTGAGGAAGTCGTAAAGCTTCGCGGTTCTATCCAGATTGAACATACATTGGCGAGAAAAGGTGCTGAACGCTTGTTCCGCTCGATTCACGAAGAAGATTTTGTAAATGCACTCGGCGCATTAACTGGCAACCAGGCAGTTCAACAAGTTAAAGCAGGATTAAAAGCAATTTACCTGAGCGGCTGGCAAGTAGCTGCGGATGCAAACTCTGCAGGCCAGATGTACCCTGACCAAAGTTTGTACCCGGTCAATTCAGTACCTGATGTAGTGAAGAAAATTAACCAGGCGCTTCAACGTGCAGATCAAATCGATGGCGTTGAAGGCACAGAAGGCTTTGACTGGTTCGCACCAATCGTAGCAGATGCAGAGGCCGGCTTTGGCGGACCGCTGAATGTCTACGAATTGATGAAAGCGATGATCGAAGCAGGAGCTGCAGGCGTCCACTTTGAAGATCAATTGGCTTCCGAGAAAAAATGCGGACATTTGGGAGGCAAAGTATTGCTTCCAACTCAAAATGCAGTAAGAAACCTGACTGCAGCCCGATTGGCAGCTGATGTACTCGGCGTACCGACCCTCATCATCGCCCGTACGGATGCAGATGCAGCTGATTTGATCACAAGCGACATCGATCCACGCGACCATGCTTTCATCACAGGCGAACGCACACCTGAAGGCTTCTACCGTACGAACGCAGGAATTGACCAAGCTATCGCACGCGGCCTGGCATATGCACCTTATGCGGATCTTGTGTGGTGTGAAACGTCCCACCCGAACCTGGAAGAAGCTCAACAATTTGCTGATGCCATCCATGCTGAATTCCCTGGCAAATTGCTTGCCTATAACTGTTCACCTTCATTCAACTGGAAAGCGAAGCTTGATGAAGAAACAATCGCGAAATACCAGGTTGAACTTGGCAAGATGGGTTACAAGTTCCAGTTCGTTACATTGGCTGGCTTCCACTCATTGAACCACAGCATGTTCGAACTTGCTCACGATTACAAAGACAACGGCATGGCGGCATACTCGAAGCTGCAGCAAGCTGAATTCGCCAACGAATCGAAAGGCTACACAGCGACACGCCACCAGCGTGAAGTTGGTACAAGCTACTTCGATGAGATTTCACAGATCGTTTCGGGCGGTACAAGCTCGACAACTGCTATGAAGGGCTCGACTGAAACCGCTCAATTCACAACAACTAAGTAAGCAACACATGTCTACTGATTAGCATCCTTTCCAACGCCACGGCATTCAAACCAAATTAACCTATTGGAGGAGATCATTATGAAAACGACTAAAACATATGAGACACGCTCAATGAAAGAATGCCGCGAGTGCGGATGCGAAATCAAGGAGCAGCACCAGTCTATCATCTACGAATGTGAACGTTGCATGTGCAATAAAGACGAATAGAACATGAATTCCCCCCACTTGGTTGTACCGAGTGGGGGGATTGTTTTGTTTTTTATTTTTTTCGGACTTTCAAAATCAGGAAATTTGGGCTCTTCAACAATCGTTCATATTGTTCAGGTGCCAATTCCTTAAATTGTGCTGTTGGTTTTGGCTCTATCACTTGCTCGATTGAAAAAAAGCTTAGCAGCGTATTAAGGATTTCACTTAACGGCCGGCGATAAAATGGCATATTGTAAATTTTTCCTGCCTTATTCCATTGGTCGACAATCAATTCAGTCGAAAAATAATGAGCATCGTCCAACAGCTGCAGATCCGTCAAAGGATGATGGATCGACAGCAGAAAACTCCCTCCTGGCTTCAGTACGCGGCTGAACTCCGAAAAAACCCCTTGCCAATCCTTCAAGTAATGCAAGGTCAAGGAACTTACAATAAAATCGAAACGATGGTCGTCAAAAGGCAAAGGTTCTTCCAAATCCAAGCACAGGGCTTCCACTTTTTCGCCAAGCAGCTTTTGTGTAGCATTGACCATTTCGGGACTCAAGTCTACGGCTGTCACTTGTGCCCCTCGATCGGCCAATTGTTTGGAATACCAGCCTGCCGAACAGCCCGCATCGAGTCCTCTCATCCCCTCCATCGTGAAAGGAATGTGCTGCATCATCGCTGGCCGTTCGTATTGCGTATTATAAAGATTATTTGCATCTCCCATTTTCTCATAGATGCCTGCCAATTCATTGAAATTCTCCAACACATGCTTTTTCATGTTGCACCTCATCATTCTTCATATTCTTTTACGGCATCCAGCTTATGGATTTTATATAGCACATGTTTCTTCAGCGGACTGCTGGAATCCAGTTTCGGATGTTCAAATTCGCCTACTTTTTTCATACCGATCCTTTTCATAACAGTTTCCGAAGGGAGATTGGTCGTTGAAGTAAAGGAATAGACCTCTGCCATATCCAAAGGACCGAATGCATACGCTAGACAGCCTTTCGCCCCTTCAAGCGCATAGCCTTGTTTCCAATAGCGCTTGTCCAAACGCCAGCCAATTTCCGCTGCCCCTTGTCCTTCGATGGGCATGGTGATTTCCAACAGACCAATAAATCCAATGAACGCCCTGTCTTCTTTGCGTTCCACGGCCCACATGGTATACCCTTTATCCTCAAAATGTGCGTTAAAGCGGTCAATTAAAAGGTCCGCTTCATCCTTCATCAACGTTTTTGGAAAATAGCGCATCACTTCTTGATCTGCCGCCATAGCTGCAAACGGTTCCCGATCCTGCGTTTTCCAACTTCTGAAACCAAGCCGCTGAGTTTCAAAGAGATAGTCAGTTTCCATTCGCCCCCTCCTTTAATTATTGATTTTTCTTCTGATTCCAGTTTAACAAAGTCCATAACTTCTGAAAGTGCACACTGAAATTTTCACTATTTGTCTCTTTATTGACTGAAAACTTCAATAAATATCAAAATAGAAAAAATAAAGATTGCAAAATGCATCATAATTTTGCATTATTATAGATAGGGATAGTTATTAATGCAAAATTATTTTGCGTCTAGATGTTTTTTAAAACATAATTTAGATTTCCCTCCACTAATTTGTTCCGTAAAAAATACAGAGAAGATTGGGGCAATAAAAATGATCGTTAAAAATTTCTTTATGCATCTTTCAGAAAACCAACTTTTAAATAAAGCCGCACAAAATTACGGATTTAAGCTGGGGGCACATAGTGTTGTCGCTGGAACCAATATCGAAGAAGCAATGGGCAGCATCAAAGAACTGAATGCACAAGGAATCAGCTGCACCATCGATAATCTGGGTGAATTTGTCCACGACAAAGCAGAAGCTTTACACGCAAAAAAACAAATCTTGGGTGTCGTGGATGCTATCCATGCACATCAAGTGGATGCCCATATTTCCTTAAAACCTTCACAGCTTGGGTTGGACATCGATTACGATTTCTGTCTTGAAAATATCAAGGAAATCGTCGAAAAAGCGTCCGCTTTTGACATTTTCATTAATTTTGATATGGAAAATTATGCGCGCCTGCAGCCATCGTTCGACTTGTTGGAAGAATTATCGAAGGACTATGACAATATCGGGACTGTTATTCAATCCTATTTCTTCAGAGCCGAGGAAGACATTCAAAAATACAGCAAGTACCGCCTGCGCATTGTCAAAGGCGCTTACAAAGAACCAGAAGCAGTTGCCTATCAAACCAAAGAAGAAATTGATGCCAATTTTATTGAGTTGATCGAGTATCATCTATTGAACGGCAAATTCACTTCCATTGCGACACATGACCACAATGTCATCAACCACGTAAAACAATTCGTGATTGACCATAGCATTCCGAAAGAAAAATTCGAATTCCAGATGCTTTATGGTTTCCGCAAGGAAATGCAGCTGGAGCTGGCGGAACAAGGCTACAATTTCTGCACGTACATTCCTTTCGGTACAGACTGGTATGGCTACTTTATGCGAAGACTGGCAGAGCGCCCACAGAATTTAAACCTGGTCGTGAAGCAGGTATTCACCAAAAAGACCAATGCTGCAATCGGGGTGGTTGCTGGAGCCTTTTTACTTGGCCGTCTGACGAGCAAAAGATTCTAAAACGCCCAAGACCATCATCAGGACAGAAGAAAACCTGCAGATCCTTCACAAGGTCTGCAGGTTTTTTGGTTGTGGTTTATTCCTCTTTTGGATAAGTTACTATACCTTTGGCATCCACCACAGTCTTGGCTCCCCACATGCCCACTTCATGCTCAACAATATCGACCGCCCCTTTTTTTCCATCGATGATGTGCAAGACGCGATGGCCGCTTGCGGTCAGATAATTGCTGATCAGCAGACGGTGGCAACGCGCAGGATGGCGCTCTGAACAACAATACGCCGTCCGTTTGACAGCCGCTTTCTCCAATAATTCTTTTATGCCCTCTTGGAATTCTTCTGTCAGTGTGTAATCCGCATAGTTATGAAAAGACTGGTTGCGCCAGCCTGCATTCCGGTCTTCTTCCATGTCTTTCGACTTTCGTCGCCTGCCACCGAGCTTCGGGAAGTGTTCGTATGCGAATCCTTCTGCTTCAAGCCAGACTGGAAATTCGTCTTTTGAGAATTGTGGCCACTTGCGGCTTCCCGGGAATGCCCGAACATCTGCTAAAAGTTCGATAGATCGAGATTTTAGCATCTCGTCAAAAAACTCTTTTGAATGGCTGGAATGTCCGATTGTGTAGATATCCATTAATCTGATCCGCCTCTCCCATTAGGTATTGCTTATCCTATTCCTTTGAGAAGAGCGGAGTAAACATGGACAAAGACTTCTTCAGATTTCGATGACATTTATCGCTGAGTTGATTTCCTCCTCAGCAGAATCGTTTTTCCATTCGTGCGGATAGTAGCCAAGGGGATTGCAGATGCAATCGATACCTTTGTATTCTTCATGATACCTCGTATGAATATGGCCGAAAATCAATTTTTTCACGCCGTATTTTTCAGCCAGTTCCCCAATGCCTTTACTTCCCATCATGGCATTGAAGAAATCCCAGGCAGGGTCGTTTTTAACTTGGACAAAATGGGCTAACGGCACAAAATGACTGACCAGAATGATGTTCTTTTCCTGATTAGCCATGAGCCAATTCTCCAGCTTCGCCAAATATCTTTCTGTGATTGCCACATCATTCTCCGGCCAATGGGCATGGATTTTATCCGGCCATGTGAAATCGTTGAATTGCCCGGCAGAAAACTGTTCAGCGGTATACTCTTCGACACCGAATGTATAGTCATACCATCCGCCATCTCCGATTACGACCCACTCTTCGTTCAAGTGAACCGGACCATTGCCGAGATTCCCTGCAAATTTCAACAAAGTTTCATAGGCAGCGGTAGCATCCTCGTGATACAAATCATGATTGCCATGTACATATAAAATCTGGATCTCCGGCAATTCGTTTTTTAGCCGATTCAATAACGCCAGACTTTTAACAGGGCCAGACGTGATGTCGCCGCTTGTAATAAATACATCCGGCTTATGTGTAGCCAGCCATTCTTTCAGCAGCCCCCAAATATCAGCACCTGTTTTTTTGCGGTTCAACCCTTCGTGAACGTCAGATAAGATGGCAATTTTCACTGGCCATTGCTCCCTTCCACAAACTAAATAAACCGTTTCATCCATTGCTCAAAATTGTCCGCCACTTGATCCAGGAATGCCACAGTCGCTTCATCCGTAATTGTGCCTGTTTCGTCCATTTTCTTATGGACCGCACCCACATAAACTTCATTGCCGATCAACACTGGAGATTGCAGCCCTGGCGCAAAAAGAATATCGCGTAAATGCATCTGCGCTTTAACGGTTCCTAAATTCCCCATAGAAGCGCCCATAATCCAGGAGGGCTTGCCTATCATCACTTTATCGACACGCGACAACCAGTCGATGGCATTTCCCAGGACACCAGGAATGGTTGAGTTGTATTCCGGAGTTACCCAAAGAACCGCATCCGCTTCTTTGACCGACTTCTTGAAATCAGTAATTTCCTGCGGTTCATTATTTTCAATGTCTTGGCTGTACAAAGGCAGGACACTCAAATCCAGAATCTCCATGTCAAATCTGTTGTTGTAACGTTTTTTTACAAACTCCGCTAATTTCCGGTTGAATGAATCTTTCCGTACGCTTCCTACGATTACTGCAACTTTCATTTACTTTTCCTCCTCATCGGCTTTTATAAATCTCCGTATCAGCCTTTAGTATAGACTATTCTGTCAATACCGGCAGAGAAAAAGCATTCCATAATCAGATGTTCCTTCCGTGTCATTTCTTATTTCGATATAGATACATCGTGAGCGGGGCAAAAATAGCTGTCATGATAGCCGACACCACCAGAACACCGGCCACCTGCTGCCAAGTTCCTGTTCCATGCATGAATCCACGTACCGCTGTTGCTAAAATGGAAATCGGGTTGCTGTTTACGAATCCCTGTAGCCAAGTCGGCAAGGTTTCAGGCTCTACAAAAACATTACTGACAAAAGTCAACGGCATGAGCACCAAAAAACTAATCATCATTAACGATTTTTCGGAACGGACAATCAACCCGAAAGTTGTCCAAATCCATGACAAACTGAAAGAGAAAATCAGCACCAGCCCAATGGCAAATGCCACACCCATCAGGCCGCCTTCCGGCCGAAAACCGAGCATCAACCCTAAAAGGATCATGATGACAGAAGCCATCGAATAGCGGATGACATCAACCAACAAGGCGCCGATCAACGCAGAAGGCAGCCAAATCGGCAAGGTCCGGAACCGGTCAAAGATCCCTTTTCGTATATCGTTATTCAAATCTATGCCCGTATACATTGTAATTTGGGCAACTGTCATCACCAAAATGCCGGGCAGAAGGAATTGCAAATAGTCACGGGTCGATCCGGCAATGGCTCCACCAAATAAATACGTAAACATCAGCAGAAAAATAATCGGAAAAACGGTAACGTCAAACATCTGTTCAGGAACGTGCTTGATCCGCAGCAAGGCGCGCGAAGCAAACGCCATTGTCGAAGCGAAAGCATTCGGCGGTTCTGGGCGTTTGCCTGAAGCGATGGCTTGATGCAAACGCTCGTCTATGCTTGAATCTGTGCCGATCGAATTTTTTGTTTGAAGTTGGACAGTCATAAGGTCTCCTCCTCAGAAGCATGTTGCTGATCTGCAGACTTACCTGTCAACGTTAGAAACACTTCATCAAGGCTAGGGCGTCCTAAAGAAAAATCACTGACATCGATACGCTGTTCGGCAAATTCAGCTAATGCTTCCGCGACGCGTGCAGAATCATCAGCCTGCGCCGTCAAAGACGTGGAATCAGCTCCAAGATGAACTGCAGCATCCAGCTTTTCTTCCAGTATGGCCTGTGCACGCCACTGGTCTTCAGCATTAACCAACTGGACATTTAATGTCCCTCTTCCGACCGATGCCTTCAGCTCATTGCTGGTCCCTTCAGCAATAATTTTGCCGTTGTGGATAACCCCGATCCGGTCTGCCAATTGATCTGCTTCTTCTAGGTACTGCGTCGTCAGCAAAACCGTCGTCCCAGCCCGAACCAGTGCGCGGATGATATCCCAGACTTGATTGCGGCTGCGTGGGTCGAGTCCTGTAGTCGGTTCATCCAAAAACAGCAGATCCGGCGTCACTACGATGCTCGCTGCAATATCGATGCGACGACGCATACCACCTGAATACTTTTTCACCTGGCGTTTTGCGGCACGTTCCAATCCGAAAGCTTCCAATAATTCCATTGCCCGGCTTCTAGCTTGCCCCCGTGTAAACCCCATCAGCCGAGCGATCAGCATCAGGTTTTCAACGCCCGTCAAATCCTCGTCAATCGACGCGTATTGGCCCGTCAGACTGATTCGGCGCCTGATCGCCGCACTGTCTGAAACCAAGTCATGGCCAAAAATACGGGCTTTACCTGCATCTGCAGGAAGGAGCGTTGCCAACATTCGGATAGTCGTCGTTTTGCCTGCTCCATTCGGACCTAAAAAACCATAAACTGTTCCTTTCTGAATGGCCAGGTCGACGCCATCGACTGCACGCTCTTTCCCGAATACTTTTACCAAACCCTCCGCCTCAATAGCCAAGTCATTGTTCTGTAGAATGTTTTCGCCTTCCCACATACTCCTCACCTTTTCTATGATTTGATGGGTAGATCAACAATGATCATAATCTCCAGGCTTCACCAACAATAGATAAGTCTAGAAAATACTTTACATTTCTTGTTAGACTGATTGGAATATAGAGGCAGATGGCTGTCAGGTGAAATGGCAGGTAATAGTTGAGTGTACTTATATCTAAAATTATACTACCGGTTTTTTACTGATTAAAAATATCGCATTCCTTAACTACGTCTCATTATACCAAACGTTTGTTCTTATTAAAAGATTGAATACTCAGTTTTATTTAAAAAATTAATTATAGCTTTTCTTTTAATTGTTCAGTGCAAAAAAGCTGAGGAAGCCAATCGTGTTCAAACACGAATTGGGCTTCCTCAGCTTCTAAATCGATACATGATCTTTGGTTTCTATTAATAGCTAGTAAGGCTAAAATGGTTCAAAACGTTCAAAAGTTATTACCACACTTCTTCTTTCCTTTTTCTACATACGCATGAGCTTCTGCCATTCTTTCTAAAGGATAGCTTCAATCGATGATTGATTTAATCTTTCAAGTTTCAATCAATTCTTCAGAAAGAGCAAATCTTTTTTTCTCATCGGTGCTAGGCCGCCTATCAGCCTCTTATTGTTCATGGCTGATGTCGAAATCATTAGGTCAAAATCGGACATTCGTGCAGCTGACGAAAGATAGATGCCTTTTTCTTTAAGAGTGCTTCTACATTGCGAAAACTTTGATTTGCCTATCGTATCGAAGATGATACCGCATGTTTCACTTGAATCAGTAAAATTTTGAATGTTGCAGTCGATAACTCGATCTGCTCCCAAAGACTTTACCAATTCTACATTTCTCGCACTGCAGACAGCGGTTACTTCAGCTCCAAAATAAGTCAGCGCGTAATTAAAGATTTTTGCTGGACCGGGGCATTCTTTAACGAAATGCCGACAAAATCTCCTGGCTGAAAACGTGATGCAAATACCGATTCGTGAATGGTCCAGGTTTCTTCACCGACTTCCACCGTATAATGGATTTCGTGCCCTTGGTACTGGACAAAAGAAACGATCCCCTGCACCCCATCTTGTTCTGCTGCCGTCAGTTGGAACTGCTCCGGGCGCACCGGATAAATGCCATTTCCCTTAAAGCTCTCCGCCACTCCAAGGTCTGGCCAAACATTTTTCGAATCGATGGCCGGAACAAATCCTGCATTCTGCCACTGACCTTTCACCAGGTTGCATTTGCCGACAAAAGTGGCCACAAATTCCGTTTCCGGACGTGTGTAAAGAATTTCAGGTGGCGCAATCTGTTCAATCCGCCCCTGGTTCATGACAACGATTTTGTCAGCGATGGCTAAAGCTTCTCCTTGATCATGTGTGACAAAGACGATGGATGCTTTTGTCTCCCTATGCAACTTTTGAATTTCCTTGCGCATTTCCATCCGCAGCTCGACGTCAAGCGCACTCAACGGTTCATCCATCAGCAATAGATTCGGCAAAGGCGCTATGGCCCGCGCGAGTGCCACGCGCTGCTTCTGGCCACCTGACAGTTCTGAGGGGTAACGGTCAGCCATCGCATTCAGACCGACCAGTTTCAGTACTTCATTGATGCGCTCCTGCAACTCTTTTTTGCCTTCTTTGATTTTATTCGGGTGGTAGCTCAGCGGAAATTTGATGTGCTCGGCGACCGTCATATGCGGCCACAAAGCAAATGATTGGAATACCATGCCGATGTTGCGTTTTTCGGGCGGCAGGACGCGCTTAGCCGATGCCAATAAGGTGTCGTCCATGGAAATGGTCCCTTCTGTTGGTCCCATAAAACCTGCCAATAACTTCAATAAAGTCGTTTTTCCGCAACCCGAGGGCCCGAGCACCGCAATAAATTCACCATCTCCGATTTCAAGATCGATCGAATGCAAGGCGGTGAATGAACCATAATTTTTAGATACATTATCCACTTTGATCATTTATTTTTTCAGCACCTTTCTATCCCATAATTTGCCAACCGACATAAACAGTGCGCCACCCATCAGTATGCCGAGCACCAGTACGGTCGAAAAGGCTGTTGAGTATGTCGAATAACCGGCCTGTTCATATCCGAAAATTACGACGCCGATCGTTTCGGAGCCGGAAGACCACAATAGACTGGATACCGTCAACTCCGTGAGCGCCATCAAAAATACGAGCAGCGCCCCGCTGAGAATGCCAGGAAACAGCAATGGCAATAAAATCCGTCGCCATTTTACCCAGCCGGCAGCTCCTGAAGTCCGTGCAGCTTCTTCCATCGATGGATCGATCTGCAGGAATGCCGTATAGCTTCCTCTAACTTGAAGCACAAAAAACCGAGCAACGTAAGCGATGAACAAAATCCACACCGTGCCGTAGATGCCCGGATTCCAACCTGGCACCGGCTCCAGCCACATGAAGATCATGCACAGGGCAAACACTGTACCTGGCAGCGCAAACGGAATGGTCATGAACAGCTCTGCCGCTTTCGTGCTCCAGTCCGGGTACTTGAAGCGCAGATACGCCATCGCAGTACCAAGCACCAAACAAATCAGCATCGTGAAAAAGGCCAACTGCAGGCTGTTGGTCAATGCCGATAAAGGTTTGGAATCGGTCAAAAAGACATATTCATAATTTCGCAAGGACAAATTCTCCAGATTGAACGGAACCCCATAAGCGGAAATCAGCGACAATGCGCCCATTGTAATCAGCGGCATCAGACTCGTCACCAGCAGGAAAATCCATAAGGATGCTTCCAACAGCTTTTGCTTGCCAGCCGATAAATAAATGCGCGGCGTGGAATCGCTTCTGTTTGTCTCATTGACGCGGCTGCGGCGCAGCAAGAACCACTGCAAGACAGTCCCGAGCAATGCGATAACGCCAAGAATGACAGACAACACAGCGGCGCGCGAGAATGCCGAAGGCCCGAATCCGACCACTTGTTCATAAATATAAGTGCTCAAGACGCGAATATTGGCGGGTGTCCCGAGAAACGCCGGAATCCCGAAGTTATCCAAATTCGATAAAAAGGCGATGAGTCCGCCGCTGGCAATTCCGGGCAGCGCCAGCGGAAGCACCACTTTGCGGAACGCCCGTTTTTTCGACAAGCCGCTAGTCGCAGCTGCCTCTTCCAGTTCACGCGGAATTTTCCGGAACACATTGACCGTAAACAAATACACCAGCGGATAATGAGAAATCCCAAGGAGCAGGATGATCCCCCCGATACTGTATAGGTTTGGGGCTTCCAAACTTCCCGGCAGCCACGACAGAACTGCATTCACTGGACCCGATGCGCTGAAAAATTGTGTCCAGGCAAGAGTCGTAATATAGGAAGGGATGATGAAAGGCAGAAAGATAAAAAGTTGCATCGCCCTTTTTCCACTCAGTTGGACATAAGCTACAATCCAGGAAAACAAGACCCCCAGCACTAAAGCCAGAACCGTCGAGCCTGCTACAATGATCAACGTGTTCTGCACCGTTTTCCAGGTTGCAGGCTCCCCTAAGACTTCGGTGTAATATTGCCATGTCACTGAGCCGTCTTCTACAAAGCTCAGCCAGACGAGCCGCAGCACCGGCAATAGGAAAAACACGAAAATGGCCAACAGGCCGATTATTTTATACAAATTCTTTTTTTGAAAAAAGAGAGAAAAAGAGGAATCCCTCTTCTTTCTCTCTTCTACCATTGGCTGTTTCACTGTCATATCCGTAACTCCTCACATCGAAATTCACGCAGTCGTTTACTGGCCGAAAATCTCTCCGAATTTCGCTTTGTCTTCATCACGCGTTTCCAATAGTTCAACCGCTTCGGCATCCAGGATGGTCATTTCATCCAATGTCTTCAAGCCTTCAGGCGCTTCGATGCCTTCGCGGATAGGCGTATAGCCTTGTTTAGACGCCAAAGTTTGCCCTTCTTCTGAAAGGATGAAATCAACAAACGCTTTGGACGCTTCTTCGTTTTCCGTGTTTGCCATAATGCCCACCGGCTCAGTGATCACCGGAACGCCTTCTGACGGGTAAATCAACTCTACAGGAGATCCTTCATTTTTGGCGCGAGCCGCCAAATAATCTACGATGATGCCGTAATTCTGATCCCCAGTGGCAACGCTTTCCAATACTGCTCCATTTCCTTGGATAATGGTGATGTCATTGGCACGAAGCGCTTCGTAATATTCCCAGCCCAGGCCGTCCTGTCGCGTCATGACGCCCAGGTTATAGGCTGCTGCACCTGAATATAGCGGACTCGGCATAACTGCCTGCCCTTTCGTTGCCGGTTCTGTCAACGCGTTCCAGCTGTCAGGAAGTTCTGTCACTTCATTGGTGTTGACGATCAAACCGGTCGCCATCACTTTTGTCCCAGCATACATGCCATCCGGATCGACAAAAGCTTCATCGATGGATTCCGCTTCAGGCGATTCATAAGCAAGCAGCAACTCTTCTGCTTTAAAATTTTCGAAAGTCACGGAATCGGCAACCAGCAGCACATCTGCCTGGATATTGCCGCCCTGGTTTTCTGCCTGTATTTTCGATACAACTTCTTCAGTACCGGAACGGAAAATGCTGATGTCGACTTCCGGATTCTGCTCTTTAAAAGCATCCACTAATGCTTGTGCATCCGCATCAGGCTGCGAGGTATAGAAATCCAAAGTACCCGAGACGCCCGCTCCGCCTTCTGCAGGTTCGGTTGAAGATCCAGCTTCCTCATTGCCGCATGCCGCTAAAAATGCAGCTAAGCACAATGTCGCTGATCCAAAAAATATTTTTTTCATGTAAATTCCTCCTCGAATGATAATTATGATTTCCAGTAGATATGTACGACTCTCGATAAGTATAGAGTTGTTTTGTGAAGCTATTGTTAAGTTGGTATTAAGAAATATTATTTCGTTCCAATAAATTGATTTTCTTAAGATAGCTGATTAGGCGTGTTAAAGATATCTGCTAGTTATTGCCTTATATAGCAACTATAAATTGCCGGGCGGATCAGGTCAAATATAAGTCGAGGGAACATTCTGTTTGCATAACAAAATGCTTTCAGTATGAAAGGAAATATGAAAAGGATTTTAAAAGTCCTCAATTTTAAATCGGAGCTGATAGTCTTTTGCAAGTCCTTATAAATTGCTAAAGGCATGCTATTATTCATTTCTAAAATCAAACTTTTCTTCCGGAACATCCAAGAGGTGCCCATTAATGTCCACGGTGTCGTCGTCAATCCAATTTATCACAGCTATGTCTTCCTTGTAATTCCAGTATATGTTCTTTGTTTTGCTGTCTTCAGTGTTAAACACCAATTCGCCTCTAATAGAATAGGCTACTGTAGCGCCGCCATTTGTCTTATACGCACGCACTGTATAGCGGCCATCAGGCGATACTGATTCCGTCAGATACTCACCTTCGGGCACGCGTTGAATATCAAAGAATGCCCAGTGGACACCATATGCCGCCAATGCAATGAGGACTGCAAAACTTCCAAAAACAATCCATACCTTTTTCACCATACCCATCACCTCTAAAATATAACGCTAATCAACCGCACAAGTTCGAATCCCACCGTTACAATTTCTATAATGAGGTAAGCTCGTTAATCGTTTTATCGGGCTTCCTCTATTATTTTATAGACCGCTTTTGACGACTTTTCCGAAAGACTATAGATGGTATGTGTGTCGTCGAGATCCATTATTGTCCCTTGCCTTTCATCTACCCAAAGATAATAGGAATTCTCTCCAAAATCGACTTGATATT
Source organism: Planococcus sp. APC 3900 (assembly GCF_030407735.1). Taxonomy (NCBI): domain Bacteria; kingdom Bacillati; phylum Bacillota; class Bacilli; order Caryophanales; family Caryophanaceae; genus Planococcus; species Planococcus sp. APC 3900. Next base: position 25,760 of record NZ_JASDCT010000005.1, read on the forward strand.
CTGGATCTGCCATATCGACTATGCCTGGCTCTATTTTGGCTTTTTTGAACGCTTTCACAATTGTTCGGATCGCTTCAGAATCTGTGTATGTAACCAATGAATCTTCTTTAGTAACTAAAAAGCTTTCCATTTCATGAACATCCACTTTTTTAATATTTTCTGATGTACACCCGACCAAAAATAGAATGCTAAAAATGAACGATAGTAATAATTTCTTCATCAATCCACCCCCTGATAGACGATTAGACAAATAGTAGACAATAAAGTTTCAAAGCTAATATCTTTCATTGATAGAAGTTTCCTTTCTAGTAAAAGACAAATAAAAAATAACACCTAAATCCACAATTGCAGGTTTTTGAACCCTTGAGGAGTAGGTGCTATTCCTATTGATGTCATTGAGTTTATCTTAATTCACTGTTTCTTTTTTGCCATTTAATTGTGCAGAGAGTTCCTGGAACCACTCTTTGTCGTCAGTAGCCAATGCTAAATCGATCAGGAAGCCCAATTGCGCGGCATCTTTGGTATCGGATTCTGGAATAATTTCTACTTGGTGCACCGACATCGGAATGGTCAAGCCGATCATTTCTTCGTTGTCGCTTTCCACCACTGTAACGTTTACTGCTTCCTTAAGGACATTCATGGAATCGATGAAACCGATAATCAGCTCGTCGTGGCGGGATTTGCCTTTTACCCAATCACTTGTTTTTAGAATCGTTTTATTCGTACCCATATCTATGCACCTTCTTTACTTTATTTATCAATCATTGATAGTGAATTAAATCAGTCCTACGGTTTACTCTTTTGTTTCCCTAAAGAGCCATAAGCAAACATAATCCGTAGATTTTCAAACTGTGCATCGTTTCGGCCATCCGCTCGAGTTGTTGAAATCTACCATTGAATACTTCAGCGGAACTTTGGTGCTAAACCCAATTCTACGGTTCCAGAACGGCAAATACAATTTATATGCCTCAGCTTCGAGATAACTAAAATTCGCATTAATTGAGAAAATTTATTGCCTAAAATTGTTTGGGTGCCTGACACCTCTGCTCTATTTGAAAAAAATAAAAACGTCATCTTCGAATTCAAAGATGACGTAAAACTTATAACCCTTCAGCGAATTAAGCGGTGCTTCCACTCTACTTAAATCGACCAGTTGACCAGCATGCCAGCATGCGTCAAACCCCCACCAAACCCGTATAGCAGCAATTTATCGTCCGGCTTGATCTTCCCTTCCTGCATGCCTTTATCCAAGGACAATGGAATAGACGCTGCAGAAGTGTTGCCGTAATACTCCAGACTGTAAATGGTCCGTTCCAACGGCAGTCCATTTCTGCTGCAGATGGACTCGATGATGCGGAGATTGGCGCTATGCGGCACGAACCAATCCACTTGCTCTGTCTCAAATTGTGATTTTTCCATCAAAGCGTTCATCCCTTTAGGAACGGTGTTGACTGCCCATTTGTAGACTTCGCGTCCATTTTGATTCACGAATCCATTTACCGCCAATTCGTTGCCAAACATCTGCGTGGAAAGATCCGTACAGTAGAGATTGTTGGCCAGTTCCCCGTTTGTTCCCATATGGGAAGCGATAAAGCTCGGCTTTTCTTCATCAAATTCCACAAGCACGGCCCCGCCGCCATCTCCAAATAAGATACAAGTCGAACGATCGCTGTAGTCGAGGATCTTAGAGAAGGTCTCTGCACCAATCACTAAAATCTTTTTGTTCAGTCCAGCCGTGATCAAACCGTTGGCCATGTGAAGTCCGTATGCAAATCCGGAGCAAGCTGCATTCAAGTCGATGGCGCCGGTATTTCTTATCCCCAGCTTTGCCTGCACGAGAGCAGACACACTCGGCGTCTTAAAATCAGGAGTCATGGTGCAGACAATAATCATATCGACGTCATCAAGCGATTTTCCATAACGTTCTTTTAAATTTTCAACTGCTTTGATGCTGATATCACTGGTAAATTCATCATCAGCAGCAATTCGGCGTTCCTTTATTCCAGTCCGTTGGACAATCCATTCATCGTTTGTTTCCACTAATTCTTCTAACTGGTGATTCGTCAACCTCTTCTCAGGTACATATGATCCGATGGCTGTAATTCTTGCTTTGGAAATACTCATTTAAATCGCCCCTTTATGATGTCTTCGCCTCATTCTAACATCAACTATTAGTATTAGGTACTAATATAAGGTCTTATTCACAATTAAATTACAAGAAAGCTATTCCATCAGTTGCAAGTATTATGTTGACTTATTTAAAGCAATTCAAAGTGAGTGCTTAAATTTCCATCTTTTCCAACAAAATTTTAATAAAAAATACAGACAATTCAGATTTCCGGGTTTATAATGAACGAAAAAACAAGAAAGGAGGTGCCTTATGAGTAAAATGATAAAAATTTTTGTTGCTGCTTTAATCGCTTTGGCTCTTGGGACCCCTACAGCTTTAGCCGATAGCCATCATGGTCACGGCAAGGAGTCTCTTGTCGCTCTAGGAGATTCCATTCCTTTAGGCTACAATCTTGGGGAAACCAACGATCGTCCTGCCGAAGTCGCCTTTCCCTATCTTATCGGCGATGACGCTGATTTGCGGGTGCGCATTTTAGGAGTTCCGGGATGGCAGACGGACGACTTGCTTACAGCTTTGGATAGCAATAAGAAATTTCGAAAAGCCGTCCATCACGCTGACTACGTCACTTTGAACATCGGAAGCAACGATTTTCTGGAAATTTTAAGAGCCGCCAATGCTGAAAGTGGCGGAAATTCCGAGTTGTTTCTAACACTCATTCAACAAAAGCTCGCCAACAGTGATGCTTTTGACAATCTTGCAGCAAGCATTCACGAAATACGCTCGCTGACAGATGCACCAATTGTTCTGTACACTATTTATAACCCGTTCCAAGTGGCCGATCCGCTGCACCAGGTATCCGATCAATACTTGCCGCAGATCAATGCTGCTTTCGCTGAAATAGCGAATTCTTTCCATGATGTAGAGTTGGCTGATGCATATCATGCTTTTGGGAATAATCAGGCGGAATACGTCCTTCCGCAAGACATCCATCCAACAGCCGCCGGCCAGGAAGTGCTCGCTGAAATCGGTTTGGAAGCGTTTTGTTTTGATTTCGTTGAAAATTGATGCAATGAAAAGCAGCAGCCCTCATGGATAAAGGGCTGCTGCTTTTTAGGGTGAATTTTATTTACGGAATCATTGAAATAAATTTCTCGCTAGTTTGGCCATTTCAACAGGTTATAACTTTTTATAGCCTGCTATAAAGTACGTGTTTTCTCACCGTCAGTCAACTTAAAATGAATCCCGGATGATTCTCCAGATTCGATATGTTTCGGCACATCTGATAAGTCGAGCAACTCCTTGAATCGAATAGGCTCTATGCGATTTGCTTCTATTGTAATACTATACGGACCCGCTAAATTCATTAGAGACTCCATTCGTACACCGTCTTCAATAAAAAATGAATCGATAAATTCCAATTCAAATGACACAGCTTCATTACTTCGATTATGCAATACAAGCTCACATTCCCCATTCGCTATCTTTTGCCCCACCGACTCAAAATTGCACTTGCCATTGCTATCGTATGATATTGCTCTAATCCCGCTTGCAACTGTTTCTTGGTAAGCCGTAATTAAAAGTTTCGGCAAAAATGCATATAGGATCAACACAACTAGTATTGTTCGGAAGTGATATTTCTTTAATCCCTTGAACAACAAAATTAAAGCGATTATAAACAAAATGGCCCCCATTATCCCAAGTGGAATATATCCAGCTTGGTCACGAATTGGAAACGACATAAACGTAGTACGAGCATTTAACCTGACATTATTCGGAAACGGAAAATACAAAGACATGCAGATACATAAAATAACAAATGAACCAATGAGTGCGAGTTTACTTTGTATCATCGTGAAGTTCCTCTCCTTACTATATTAAATCTTCTACTATTTTCTATTGAGAAAATTGAATGTAATATCATTCACATCAAATTACATTCAACTTTACAGCCTTAATCAGTTTTAATTTACCATTTCATTGTCAGCTGTCGCCTTCTTACTTTACCACATATATCCAGTGATAGATTCTCTGTTATCGGAATAAAATAAATACTTTACCGCTTCTGCTGATCCTATATTGTGAAGTTTGCTCCGATTAAATTGGGAATTACTTTACAAGAACTCCATTTTCTATTCCTATATAAGCAATCCGAAAATCATTGAAACCTTCTTTCTTTTTCACCGTATAATAACCAGCAGCAGATTAACATTTATTTCAAAAAATACAAATTGGAGGTACACATGAAAAATACGCTGATCATCTTTTTCACCATCTTTGTGATTGCTGGCGGCAATTGGCTAGCAGCTATTGCGCTTAACGTCGCTTTCCTGGATGTGGCTATCCCCTTCGCAGGACTGGCGCTTGCCCTTATTTATTTTTTCAAATCCAAAGGAGGCATGGCCAGCCGCCGGTTGGACATGTCGATTCAAGGGCAAACGGGCATTCGAATGGAACAGAAAGCTTATGTGCCGGAAAAATCCTATATTTTCATCGGCTCAATTCTGTACTTGATTTTTGTAGTAGGATTCACCTTCTTCACATATCGGGAATATTTTATAGCCTGACTAATCGGTTTTATCCCATTTAACGGTTAGAGGCGTTGAAGAAATTATCATTGATTAGCGCTTCTCTTTATCGTGTATTTCTGTTTATGAAAAGGATATAATAAATGCTGCTACGAAAAATATGCGAGGTGAGAGAGTTGAGAAGTGGAAACCCGAGTTTAAAAGCCGATTCGTTCGATAATTTCAACGACACGAACATTGGCCGAAAAATGACCATTCAAGGAACGGTCAATAAAACATTCATTTTATTATTGCTGTTGCTGGTAACGTTCGTCTATTCCTGGAATCAGTTCGTCAATAGCCCGAACAGTGTATTGCCGTTGATTCTGGTTGGAGCCATCGGTGGCTTGATCGTTGGATTGGTGACAATCTTCATACCTAAAATCTCTCCTTTTACAGCACCTGTTTACGCTTTGCTGGAAGGATTATTCCTGGGGGCAGTGTCTGCCCAATACGAAGCTCAATACGGCGGCATCGTCTTCCAGGCTGTCCTGATCACAATTGGAGTGCTGTTCAGTTTATTGCTTGTTTATAAAGCGGGACTCATCAAAGTGACACAGAATTTCCGTCTCGGCATTGCCGCTGCCACGGGTGCCATTTTCCTGGTTTACCTGATTTCGTTCATCGGCGGGTTTTTCGGTTTTCAAATCCCTCATCTCCACGAAGCGACGCCGCTCGGCATTGCGATCAGCGTGGTCATCGTCATCATCGCCGCGCTGAACCTGGTGTTGGATTTTGACTTTATCGAAAATGCAGCTGATAAAGGGGTTCCGAAATATTTTGAATGGTATGGTGCTTTCGGTTTGCTTGTGACATTGGTCTGGCTGTACTTGGAAATACTGCGCTTGCTGTCCAAAATACGAAGCAGATAATAGAAAACGTCCTTCGGGGCGTTTTTTTCATACACAAATACAACCCGAAACCGGTCTGGTTTCAGGTTGTATTTTTTGCATGCACATGCTGAACTTGAATTAATTTGAAGCGGTTTTAGCCAATTCTTTTTTGGAAGATTGAACGGCTTTCTGCATTTTGTATTCCTTATAGCCCTTTACATGTTCCTTGTAAATTTCCAAATACGATTTAGTTGGGTTACCCATTCCTTTTACTTCCTTCATCATTACAGTCATCCTATTCATCCTCCTTGGTATGGTTCCACATAATAATTGCGTGCAAAGCTGTTTAATACGGGGCAAAAAGGGCATTATCCGACTACGGATAAGCTAAAATAAAATACTAACCGCTGTGAGGTTTCCCCGTTTAAACTCAAGGGATATATCTCTCGCTGCTGGATTCCCGGTGATAAGGTGTGATGGTAAATAACTCTTCAGGGCATTGCTGGGATACTTGATATAGGCTATGGAAGACAGTTGGTGTGAGTTCATAGCGCTGCATGCCATTCGGCAATGCTTTTGCTTTCGGTGATGCTTTTTCCAGCATGACTTCATCTATATCCACCCATACTGTCTGTACCTGTTCCTGTATCTTCCCTTCTTTCTCGTATCTGATTTCTTTCGCCAAACGGGCAAAGAATGTAATGAAAGAACAACCGTTTTCATCGTGCACGTCTTTGGATTTCAGAAAAAAATAACCAACCGATTGTTCAGGAAATTGTTCGATCTGTTCCATGACCATTTCTCCCCTTTAATCCATTTTTATCTGTGCAAATGCTTTTTTATCCCAGTGCATCAAGTGCAGCAACAAGGCGTTCCGCAAATACTTCCGGAGGCTCTTGTGAAGTCAAGCGGATACAATACATTCCGCATTCCATTGTCATGTGCTGCGAATAGCTGATGGGGAAATATAAGGGATGTGCAATTAGCGCTTGCGTAAAAGCCGCGAGTTCTTCCGGCATCAGACAAACACGCGCTTCGTTACTGCCATCCGGTCCTTCATCACTTAAGCTGAATGAAATATCCAAATCCAAGGACAAACTGACATCCAATACTTTGCTATTTTTCACGTAAACCGACCGTTTAGTTTTCAGTTGGTAAGTTCCATCTTGGCACTCCACTTCGCTACCCAAAATTTTACTTACCGCTTCTGCTGTTCCAGCCAGTTCCTCTGTTATAATCATACTAACTACTCCTTTACATCCCCTATGATGCTTTCGTAACTCTTAAGTTGAAATATAAAAATATCATTATTCAGATAATTTGATATTATTTTGTATAATCTAAAATTGTACTTTCTGCCTAAATATCACCTTATTTCCTGTTATTTATTTGCCTTACCGATACGTTAAGACTAGTCTATAGCATAAAATATGTAAAGTATTATAGAAAATTCTTTTAATTCAGAAAACATTAAAGCTTTTTTTATATACTTTCTTTATTTTCTGTCATGGCATTTCAATAAAAATGGATCATGTTTTTCATCCGTTCATTTATCCACATTTTCCATTCCACTAACCAAGCCACCTCATCTTGTTGAATCGAAAATCCTTTATCCATAAGGAGTTTTTAAATCAACAAAAAAAGAAGACGCACTAATATCTGCATCTTCTCTGCTTTTTATTGAGCCATCGGGTTATCATTTAAAACAGGAGTGCTTTCCGGCAATAAGACCACTCTTTCTAGAATGTTTTACTAAAATAAGTAAAAAGCTAAATTTTTTTCTTGAAATTTGCCCTCTTTCTTCCAATTCAAGCAGCTGATTATGCTGTTTAGTCGCCAAATCTTGTCGTTTAGAATGCGAGAAAAGGTTTTTAATCGCTTCTATCCTTTAACCTAAAGGAGTTTCTCCATACGCATTCCACAACAACGGAAATTTTTTGAACAAACCTTCTCCGTCATCTCCACTCCAATCAAACTCCATTTCGGGCTGCACGTATACGTCTCCCGACACCTTCCAATACTAATCGAGGTAGTCGTCTTGATCCATTCCGGTTTTTTCCTCAAACGCCGCACTGGCGCAGTACAGGAAATCTTCAAATTCCGGCACATCCTCTTCCATCCTTTCCAAATAAGGAAGGATGCTTTCGGGATTTTGAAGAGCTCCCTCATACGGTTCTTTTCCAAGAAACATCAGCCATGCACGGAAATAATCAAAAGAATCATCAGAGCAGCCTCCCATAATGATAAAGGCTGCTGCCCATAAATCAGATGTGTAGGATTTAGCATATTGCTGATTAAAATGGAAATCAAAGCCGACAATCTCATGCACCGGCTTTTTGGCCAATGAGCCACTCGAGCTGTTCTTCCGGGTCATCCCCTTTGAGATGAGCGGTTTCCAACAGGGTCCAAAATTGCTCTTCTGTCATTGAACCCTCCAAAACTTCTTATGTCTGTTGTCCGCTTTCCCGATAGCCTTTTTTAAACTTAGATTCGATCAATCTGTTCGCTTCTTTCAGACATAGTGTTTCTGAAGGAAATTCTTTTGTATTGATCGAGCCACGGGTCCCGATTCTTCCATAAGAAACGATAAAGAAATTGCCTTGCGCTTTTATTTTCCAGAATTTATTGGAGTAAGCTGTAATGCAGACCAATGATTTTTCCACTCGAGTCCCTCACTTTTGTTCATATTGACATCAGCATAGCACATTGAAATAAGGCAATAAACGACAGAGTTGAAAAACGTCTGCATGCTATAATAGATCCATACGCAATTTCCTCTCGTTTGAATAGATACCGGCAGTATTCTATAAAATGAATGCATATCTGTATTCCTGAGTAAAGAAAAAAGCGATTGCCGTCTTTCCGAAAGGGGAAAATAATGAGCATCTCAACTATCAGCCTTAAACAACTGGACGCAGAAAATTGGTATACCTGTTGCGAATTGAAAGTAGCAGAAGAGCAAAAGCAATTCATGGAGCCCAATGCAGTCTCTATTGTGCAATCAAAGTTCGAGCCCACACTAAAGCCCTTAGCTATCTATGATGGCGATACCATGGTTGGCTTTCTGATGTACAATTCCGTTCCAGAAGAACTGGATGCTTATTGGATTTATCGCATTATGATCGATAAGCAGTTTCAATACAAAGGAATCGGCAAAACGGCAAGCAGTTTAATGATTGACCACATGGTAAGTTCCTTGCAGGCGCAAAAGATTGCCGTCGGTTACCATCCTGCAAATCAAGGCGCACATAGTCTATACGCCAGTTTAGGATTTGTAGATGAGGGTGTCCGGTTTGGCAAAGAAATGTCAGTTGTCAAAACGATCATCCGTTGAAATGAAAAAGGACCCTTCGAGGTCCTTTTTCATTTCAACAACGAGTTATCCAGTATGCATTTTTTACGATCAGAACTAACTTCACGAATCTTCAGCACTAGTTCATTACTGTCGTAAAAACTGGTTGTATTTACTTGATTTCACAAGCTATTCTCTTTATAGACAATGTGCAGAACTTACCGCCTTGCCTTATTTTATCCTATAACTTCAATGCCGTATTTTTGAGCGGTTGCCATAAATTTATCCATATCAAAATTTACCGGTCCCGATGGCAATTCATAGTTATCGGCCGGTACGCCCATTTCGATGAAAAACTGTTCCACCCCAGCAGGCGTAAACATGAACAGCACTTTCGCGGGGGAAGACCCTTCCACTTTGAATTTATGCTTGATGTGGCGCGGAACAAATATGAACGTTCCTGCTTTTCCCTGGATTATTTTGTCTCCAACTGTGAATGTCAATTCGCCTTCCAGGACATAATACATGTCTTCTTCCTTGCTTTTGACATGCAACGGCGTTTCATATCCAGGCGGAAGCAGCCCTTCAATCAAACTGAAAACGCCATTTGTTTCTTGACCGGTTGCTTTTACTTCCATCAAAGTACCATTGAACCAATAGGCATCACCTTCTCCATGCGCAAACGAAAAAGCATTATTCATTTGCTGTACCACTTTCATTACCTCCCGGTTTTAGGGGAAAATAAAGCATGCGGCAAGTTCTGCACATTACCAACCAAGGAACTTTTTCCATGGACATAAAGCATATGGCGATTCCGCTACTACGAAGCCATGGATCCTGCGGCAAATCATACGAATAAAAAATAAGAGTATCTTTCAACCAGTAAAATCCGGCAACCACTTCTATGTATAAGCTATTTTTCACCTCGAATTATACGCCGGTTTTTCACAAAAATCTAGCATCCAGCAAGGGTCTGTGAGTCTGTAAATTCAAAAATCACCCAACAGGAATCTCTCTGCTGGGTGATTTTTTCTTTACGCTCCCGGCCGCAATTCCTGACGGTTCAGCCACTCGCGGACAGTCTCTACATAGGCTTCCGGTTCTTCTATTCCCGGCATATGGGAACTGTTTTCAAACACATGGAATTCCCCATCTTGAACCAGCCCGGCATAATGCTCCGTTGCTTCAGGCGTCGCTTCATCAAACCGGCCGCATGTGAACAAAGCCGGCATTTCAATCTCCTTCAGGCGCCCAGTCGCGTCGAAGTTTTTTAACGTTCCGGTAACTGTGAACTCAGACGCTCCCCACATGAAGTTGTAAATTTGATGGTTCAACTCTTTCATTTCTTCTTCCATCTCTTTTGGCCATGGTTCAACGCGGCACATATGGCGTTTATAAAATGCCTTTACCGCCTGCTTATATTCTGGAGAATCGGTCGTTTGTTTCCGTTCACATATTTCAATTGTCTCCTGAACTTCTTTTGGAAATTGCTTTAAATAATCCCGCTGGTCCCGTTCCCATCTTTGCGCGTCTAGTGCCGGTCCAGAAAAAATAACGCTTCGGACCCCTTCTGGCTTTTTGAACAAATAAGCAGCCAAAAGCATGGTTCCCCAGGAATGACCCAGTATATGAAACTCTTCCAGTTCAAGTTCCTGGATGACTTGTTCCAACTCTTCCACATAGCGCTCTACCGTCCATAAAGCCACGTCATCAGGGCGATCCGATTTGCCGCATCCCAGCTGATCATAATGGATTATCGGACGGTCTGTCCCCAATTGCCGGAGCGGATCACTGTCACTGCTTTTCGATCCCGGTCCCCCGTGAAGTACCAATAACGGGATGCCGGGGCCATTGCCGCTGATCTGGTACCAGACATTCCCTCCCGTAACCGGGATAAATCCTTCTTTAACGTTTGCCATCTATTCAGACCTCCTCTTCTGGTTTACTGATCTACTACTAATTCTTTTCCAGACGAACAAAGTCCTTTATTTATAAAAGCAACAACGAGCCTTGATGCCTAAATTCAGCTTCTAAGATATTAGATTCTGTTGCATATCTCACATCATATATTCAAACATCCCGATCATTCACTCTTCACGCTGGAACCATTTTCTTTCTCAAACGTACATACTAGTAATCACTGAAAGGAGAAATTGTCATGTCGAAGTACTCCATCCATCAATTTGTACAAACCACACAGCAAGATGACAGCGCTCGTGAATTTTTTGAGCTGGAGACGGATCGCTTATTGGAAGTGAACCTGAACGGGCTGGTCTGGGCAAAAGCAGGATCAATGATTTCTTATGAAGGAAACATCAAATTCGAACGCGAAGGCATGCTTGAACATGGGCTAGGTAAATTCGTTAAAAAAGCTTTCACTGGAGAAGGTGCACAGCTAATGAAGGCGAATGGGAACGGCAAACTTTATCTAGCCGATCGCGGCAAGAAAATCACCATATTGGATTTGGAAGGCGAAAGCATCTTCATCAACGGAAATGATTTGCTCGCTTTTCAAGACGGCCTGGATTGGGACATCAAACTCATGCGCCGCGTCGCTGGAATGATGGCTGGCGGGCTCTTCAATGTACGGCTGGAAGGCAACGGACTTGTCGCTTTTACTTCCCATTATGAGCCGCTCACCTTGCTCGTGACGCCTGACAGACCCGTATTCACAGATCCGAATGCTACCGTTGCATGGTCAGGGAATTTGGAACCGGATTTTGTTACAGACATTCAGCTGAAAAGCCTGTTTGGCAGAGGCAGCGGAGAATCCGTTCAGATGAAGTTTTCGGGTAATGGTTTTGTTGTGGTGCAGCCTTTTGAGGAAGTTTATACAATGCCGCAAGGATGATTCCCCACTATCTCTCATTCAAAAATGCGGGTTAATTTTTTCTCTACTGGAATTACTGATTAAAGAATCCGATAAAGAAAGATAAGAAAGGATGAATTGAATGGACAAGCTAATGAAAAAGAGAGTAAAAGGCATTTTGATTGATACAGCAATTTCCACAGCAGTTTCTGCGGCTGTAGAACAGGCAGTAAAAAAGAAAGTGAAAAATAGTTTTTTCCAAACGGTAGTTGCACCGGCAGTGGTCCTATATGGGTTGGAATATGTACAGATGCGAAAAAGCGGACAAACCATTGGACAAAAAGCAGCGGGCATCCAAATTCTGAGTGAATCCGGTGAAGAACTGACACCGAAACAGATTGTGAAACGAATGGTTCACCGGGATACTCTAAGTTCACTGATCTATTTGAAAAACCCGAAAAAATACAACACTACCGGAGCAAAATTTCCGCATGATGTATACGCAGAAACCGTGGTTAAAGAAGTTTGAAGAGAATCAACACAAAAAGAGCTGTCCCAAAAAAGTCTTGATCAATGACATGTAGGGACAGCATCTTTTAATTGAAAATTTAAATCCATTTTATAAAAACTTATATAAGATATTTTGAGCGCAAAAATTTTTTCCTCTTAAAAATCAATATCCCAATCTGCCTTCAATTTAGTCAGCAAATCTTTTGGGGGTTCGGCGATAAAATAAGAGGTTCCTTCTTGGTTCACTTGAATCGTTCCATCTTTATAGAATAGGATCGGATAAATATCCTCGCTAGTACTGTTGACGTTTGGTTTGTTGTAAAGCAGCATTCGGTAACTTCCTGGTGCTTCCAGGTCAGCTGTTCTGCTTTCAAGTTCTTCTTCACTTGCTTCGACAATTTCACTTCCGTTCAATGTATCAATCAACTCATTCGCTTTGTCTTCTCCATTGACTAGCACTTCTTCATAACCACTTGTATCAATTAATGAAGTAGCACCGGAAACCAAAACTCCCTCATAGCCACTTGGATGGTCAATCATCAGCGTTTTTTGAGTATCGGCATTTGTGCAAGCACTTAGCAAAACAAGCAGCACAACGAAAGTTGGAATTACAAGCCGCTTGATTAAAGTTGTCATGTCACTCCTCCATTTCTAGAACACGATCCATCAACTTTACCATAAAAGGGACTTTTTGTAATATCGATTCTCCCTGTCTCTGATTTCACCGCTTCAAGATTTCACTTTCTTCATCTTCATTATCCCCGTCCTCTGAACTCGTTAATCCAGTATAAATATATGCAAAAGCTAAGACGAGTACTGTACAGAAGGCCAAAACTGCAGCTAATCCAAATAGTCCGATAGCAGCCCATGGGTTCATAAAGAGGATTAAACAACTGACTATGAAAACAATGGCCGTAAGAACCGCACTTATTTTAGTTGGCAGATATCTTTTGTCTAATGCCGAATGAAAGTAAACGCTCAACAAACCGAACAACAGAATATAAAGTCCCGGTACCGTTAGCGGGTTTACGAATAATCGTGCGATAGCGGCTGGCTGAAACGTGTTATTCGATTCAGGAAATTCCAAAGTCAGCGGCGCTGTCTCACCGCTGTCAAAATCAACGGCCATTGCTTCATAAACCTCCGGCTGATCTGGCCAATTCGGTTGCATTAAGAAGGCGATCCGGTTTTCATGATGAAAAAACGATGGCGATGTCACTGATGCATGAAAGTCCGTAAGTGTCCTCTTTTCTCCGTTTGAAGTCTCCATCAAAAAAAGTTCGTATTCAAATAACGAGCCGGACTTTTTGGATTCTTCCGATGCAGCAGTATAAGCCAACAACTCTTGATTTTCCGAGAAATAAGGTTCATATAGGTCCTCTTTAAGAAACTGAGGCAAATAAGGACTTTCAACCTTCTCATCGAGTGAATAGGCTATCAGCTGTTGAATCCCGTCAAATTCCGTGTAATAAAGAGTGGTTCCGTCGGCTGAAACCGAGAGTTTAGACATGTCAAAAGCGTCTTTATCCGTTAATTTAAGAAATTCTCCATACGCGGTATTTACAGAAAACAAGTCAGCTCCGTTTTCCTTTTCACCTTCTGGCTTTAAAAAATCCTCTGCTGGAATCGCTACATAATATATGGTTTTCCCGTCCGGTGAAAAAGCAGCGGTGGATACATGCACATCCATTCCAGTTAATTGTAAAGGCTCACTTCCAGATTCAATACGCATATACTGAAGAGACTGAACACCTTCATTCCCAGCAGACAAATAGAGAATGTCTTCTCCATTAGGGGAGAATTGCGGCATGCGATGGTCCTCGTCTACCGGTTCTGTCACTTTCTCTACTTCCCCGTCTGACAAGCGGCCTTTGAATATTGCTTCTGCTCCTTGGTCATAATAGGAAAACAAAATCGTTTCATCATCTGGAGAGACAGAAAGACCGGAGCCCAATCCCGAATGAAATTTATACGGATCTTGGTTACTCACAAGAGTGTAGATAATGGCCGCCACAAAAAGAACAGCCACGATGCCTATGGATATCAATAAATTCCGATGATTTTTCATTAGTTCACTTCCCGCTCCTGGCATTTCATCCTTTTAGTAAAGACGAAACTTTCAAATAAAAGTTCAATTGATGATATTAACAGATTCACATAAAAATGCATAAACACGATGTTTGATAACAACTGAACTTTCCTATAGTGTCTAACGTACAACGCCAGTTGATTAAGTGTAAGATGTTATATTTCCATTTTTTATACTTCATTACTGGATGGCTAGGCTAAGCTCATCAAAACATGGAAAATATCAACCTATTTTTTATTGATGTTAAGTCTGATAAAAGCGAGCTTGCCTAAATACAACGAAGAAGGAAGTTTTTGAACATGACACAAAAAGTAATAAAAAGACAAGAAATTCTGGATGCGTTTCAATTTAGACGTGCTATAAAATCCTTTGACCCATCAAAAAAATCTCAGAAGAAGACTTTAATCTAATCTTAGAAGCAGCCCGACTCTCACCAAGTTCAGTTGGCTATGAGCCTTGGAAATTCCTCATTATTCAAAACCAGGAATTCAGAGAAAAGCTGAAAGAAATTACTCCAGGTGCACGAGGCACTCTTCCCACCGCAAGTCATTTCGTGATCATTCTTGCAAGAACCATCAAGGATACCAAGTACGACTCCGAATATGCGAAAAATCAATCGCTTAATGCCGGGCTTCCTGCTGAAATGTATGATCAAATCAAAGAAGCGTATAAAGAATTCCAAGAAAACCAACAAAATCTCCTGGTAAACGAGCGTACAATGTTGGATTGGGCTGGAAAATCAACCTATATTCCTTTTGCCAACATGATGACTGTCGCCGCTTTCCTAGGAATTGACTCTTGTCCAATTGAAGGGTTTCATTACGATAAAGTACAAAAGCTTCTGGAGGAAGAAAACTTATTGGAGGATGGCCATTTAGCTGTATCGGCTATGGTTGCGTTTGGTTACCGGGAAGACGAGCCTAAATTCCCGAGAGTAAGAAAAGACATGAAAGAAATTGTGCAGTGGATTAATTAATGATCATTGAACATTCCATGAGAACTGTAGTCACCATGCTACAGTTCTTTTTTATTGACCGAGGATATTATTTGCTTCCTGTAGACTCAATGATACGTAAAATGTTTAATTACAATAATCACTTAGAGTTTGTTATAAATTATTAGTTTGGTACTATTGAAATAAATAATTTTAATAATAATCTGTATTGTCCGAAACTGGTCTATCTCAACGATTGAAAGCTCTTCATTTGTGAGAGAACTATTATTTGCATAAGAAAGGGTGAGCACTGGTATGGAGAAAATAGAAAATTCTCAATGGAAACTTAGTATGGCTGGTTTTACAGCTTTTGTTTTAGCTACTATTTTCTATTTAATAACTGGTCCTAATGTACCTGGAATACTCGGCTTCTTAACATCCGCTATAGTATTGTTCATTCTGAATGCTATTTATGTTTTATACACAAAAAGGAAATCAAGGGACATAAAAGATCAGCAATAAACTAGCTGCTAGACCTCTGCTATTCCGACCATATAAAACTGTCCGTAGTACAATGCAGAATGGTTACTGATTAATGCCATTAAGGAGTTCATAATTGATTAGGTGTGAATGAGAATATCTTATTGTTGCTTCTGCTTGACCATTCTCAATTCCAACGATTTGATATAGGCTGTCGAATTTGTTTCATTCTTTTCACTCCGCTTGGTGTGTATCTCTCTATTTAGCATCCCTTTTTTTATATTATAAAAAACTGCCTTTCCGTTGTTTGTAGTACTAAACAACGGAAAGGCAGTTCAAAATTAGAAACAGTTATAAATCTCAAATAGCCAATTTTTTATTAATCCATAATAGCCCAGTAAGCGGGTTTCACTTTATAATCGCGTCCAAAAACAAATGGTGCGTCCACACCGACGCCGTCATTGTATTCTTCAGCACGATCATTCAACCACGTGTGATTATCAGCGATGCCCCAGAATGTGACACTGCTGATTTTGTCATCCAGTTTTTCATAAAGTTCGAACAAGTCATTGTAGCGTTCTGCCTGCGCTTGGAAACGTTCTTCTGGAATGTCTTCGTAAGTCGGATAAGCCGGTCTTGGCGGCCAGCCGTAAAGGCTGATATCCAATTCCGTTATTTGATTGTCCAGCCCGAGGCTTGCAAACATGTTGATGGAATCCTCAGTTTCCTGAAGGGAAGGCCAGCCTAATTGAATGTGTCCCTGATGCCCTACGCCATCGATCGGCACTCCATCTGCCAACAAGTCTTTCACCAGGTTATACAAATCTGTCCGTTTCGGTTCTACTTCAGTATTGTAATCGTTGATATAAAGTTTAGCGTCTTTGCCGGCAAATCTTCTGGCAGTCTCAAAAGCGACTTTGATATAATCCGTTCCTGTCAATTGGTACCATTGAGATTCTCGAAGGCCGCCGCCATCATCAATGGTTTCATTGACCACATCCCACGAATCGATATCATTTTTATAGCGTTTAACGATTTCTTTCACGTGCTTTTCTACACGCTTAAGAACGATTTTTTTATTTTTCTCACGTTTCTTCACATCCGTTTCATCAACCATCGGCTTGCCTTTCTCATCCAGGAAGAACCATTCAGGAACTTGGCTATGCCAGATCAGTGTATGGAAACGAAGCTCCATATTATTTTCTTTCGCGAATTTGACGATTTTATCTGCTTCTTCAAAGTTGAATTTACCTTCTTCAGGTTGAATCGAAATCGGCTTCATGACGTTTTCAGCCACAATGCTGTTGTAATGATGCTTCAGCACTTCCCCGCTTTCACCTTCAAGCTGAAAAGGTTCGACCGCAGCTCCAATTGCAAAGGAATCGGCGTATCGTTCATAAATCGGATCAACGTCCAAAGCCTTGAGGGAATCTTCAGCATTAGCGGAACTGTTCAATCCTGCAGGTAATAAAAGGGCTAAAGCCAAGCCAGTGATCATCGGTTTACGTAGAACTTTCAGCATTTCTTTCTCTCCTTTTAAAATCAAATTTTTAAAAAAGGTCATCAGAAATCTCCAATCCTACCTCCTGTCTGAAGTTTTAAGTCTGCAAAGCACTTATAAGAAAGCGTTTTCATATTCCGCTTTGCAAGCCCAAAATGATTATAGCAATATTCAGTTAGTTTGTATGTTATATAAACTAAGTTTTTATCTATAATCCTCAAAAGAGTTATATAGTAACAGAAACGTTAAATTTAAACTCCCGAAAATATAGACTGAATAGTACGAAAATACCAATAGTGGAAAACAGGCTTGTTTAAAGATTCTTCTTTTCCACTCGTAATCGATATTTTCTTCGGTCTTAATTTAACTTAACCAGAGAAATAACTTATTTAAATTTAATAAAAGGCCGTACTCATTTATCGAGTACGGCCTTTGAATCATTTTATTTCCAGCAAAGTTTATCTTCTGTCTTCTAACTTTTTTATAAGATGATCAACTCTCAGCGCCATATAAATGAGCACCATTGCTACAATGTTCTCTCAGGCGTTCCTGAAAAAGAACCCCCTCTATATGTACTGGTAATATAACTGAAAAGAGATAGAGATTATTTTATATTTCAGCTGCCTTCTAAATGAAGTCCGAAAACTTAATTCACTTCATCAATGGTTGCTTTCAGATTCCAAAGGGATAAAGATGAAAGTTGTCTTCTTTTAATGTTCATAAAGCTTAAATGCCAACTTCTCAGTAACATACTGAAGCTGGAACTGTGTATTTCCTATATTCTATTCTCATAACTCGGTCCATCATTACTAAAATTATTTTATATTACAATAATTGGTTTTAAAAGTATGATAAGGTAAAAACATGGTAATTTAAATATGAGTAGGAGTTGTGAAAATGAAATACCTGATCATTTTAATTCTTGCAGTCATGCTTACATGGTCTCTTATCGGCGCGATTATTCAAGATATGGATTTCGGTGGAATGGCCCTCTTCATCGGCGGAATTACTTGTGGATACCTTACCCGAAAAGCAGTCGAGCCGAAGGGCGAATAAACTCAAAAGAAAAAACATCCACTTTGAATTATCTTCATTTAAATGCCCTTTAGATTAAACCGTGCCCCTCTAAAATCAGTTTATATAGATTATGCACTGCTATGTATACTAAAGACCACATCTCACAAAACCGCTTTACGTTGTTTTCTATTCTCTTTAAAGATAGTTAAAAGCTGCAATCCATCACTTGGAAGTCCACCTAAAAATGCAGGGTAAGTAATAGGCATTAACGTCATGATGAATGCAATTAAACAAATGAACGCAATTCCAGTTATGATAGCGCCGATTACACCAGATATTAAAGTTGAGACTAAATACAAGGCTATAAAACTAAGGATTGAAGCAATCGGTCCACCTACAAGAAAAATAGCTTGTTGTTTAGAAGTAGTTGGCGGTAGCTCTTCCGGAACCACTGAGTAACAGACTCCTGAAATGGCAATGTTTACATAACAAGTAATTCTCCCGATCCGAAACCTCAGTTTTTTCTCTTTGCTGGACGAACCCACATAAACTTCCGCTTTTGCTTTCTTAACGCTCATTATTAAAGCCAGTGCATGACCCATTTCATGTATAAAAAGCGCCAATGTAATCATAAGCAAAACTAATATTAATTCCAATAGCATCATGATAATGCTTACCTCCATTATTTAAAATGTATGAGTTCAAAAGCTAGATTATTTGAAATAGTTCATTTATATTTTAACATTTATTATATTAGAATCCAGTATTTTCTAATTCGGCGAACACTATTCATTTTATTTCTGAGATAATAAATTCTAAAAAGCGCAATTCCGCTCTTCCCGAAAATAATATGGCGTACAAATTTAAAAATAAGCACAAAAAAAGTTCCGGCTATTAAACCGAAACCTTTTTGCTACTGCTACATCTACTTAATCTACATCTTACTTCCCGGCAAAACCGCTTTAGAAGAAACGAGTCCGGTTTCCATAAGTTCTTCCCAAAAAGCAGCTGGAATCTCCGCCTTCATAGCTTGCAGGTCTTCTTTGATGCGATCTGGCCGTGTTGAACCTGTTACTACCGCCTTCACTGCCGGATGCGCTGTCGAAAATTGAAGTGCTGCATCTTTTAAGTTCACATCATGATTATTGGCCACATCATTAAAGTGGTTGACTCTCTTCTGGATGTCAGGCGAAATTTCCTGGTAATCAAAATAGTCTCCTCCGAGCAAGGCACCGGAGTTGAAGGCCGATCCGATGACAAGTCCACCTTCTTTTTCAAGCGCCAGCCGCATCATTCGCTCAAGTGCACGTTCATGCTGAAGCAGTGTGTACTGCGTTGCGGACAAGCTCAAATCCGGATGGGCCTCCTCCAACTCAAGCGCCACTTCGATTGGTGTTGTCGTGTTGACACCGAGGCCCCACGCCTTGATGATCCCTTCGTCTCTGAGGCGGTCCAGCACTTTAAAGGCACCTTTTCGCGCTTCATCAAATTTTGTAATCCATTCATCTCCAAGAAAATCCGGTGACAGGTCATGCACAAAGACCATGTCCAAGCGATCTGTTTTCAGGCGTTTCAGGCTGTCTTCAATCGACCGGAGCGTCCCTTGTTCTGTATAATCCGTTTGTATTTTGTTCTTGCGGCCATGTTCGAACAACCCTTCTTTTTCTTCCTCTTCGTCCAGTATAATCCGGCCTACTTTTGAACTCAGCAGGAAGTCATCCCGTTTATAGGAAGACAACACTTCTCCAAGTCTAAGCTCAGCCAATCCAGCTCCGTAAAACGGCGCCGTATCAAAATACCGGATGCCTTCTTCCCAGGCGGACTGGATTGTCTTCATCGCTTCATCTTCCGGTACCGCTCTGAACATATTGCCGAGCGGCGCTGTACCTAGACCCAATTTGTTTTTTATGATGATTTCGTTTTTCATGAGTGAGCACCTCTTTAATAGATAGATTTTGTGAATGCATCTATAAGTATCTACCCGTCTGGAAATTGGATAAACTGGGACAATGCTGTAGCAATTCATCAGTTAAAATGGACCCTGTAAGCTTTCGCTTTACAAGGTCCATTCCAAAAGTTAATTGATCTTTTTAAGGTACATCTGGTTTACACTAGCCAGCCAAGTTCTTCAGAATGCTTTGCCATCCTTGGCGCTGAAGATGCAAATTGTTTTGCTGTTCGGCTTCAAAGCGTTCTTCGATCAAACAGCCATCAGGCTTCTCAAAGATATCGATCCGTACCTTGCGCCCGTCACCCAACGCAAAATACAATTTTTCAGGAGGTTCAATGTCTGTGTAGGTGCCCCCAAAATCAAAAGATTCACTGCCGTCCTTAGCAGCCATTTCGTAGTGGAATTCGCCTCCAATCGCTAATGTATTTTCAGCGTTCGGACAATGCCAATCATCGCTGGCGTAATTCCACGACTTTACTTTTTCAGGCGTGACAAGCTTTTCCCAAATCTCCTCGGGACGTTGGCTCGACTTTTCACGAAGGGTGATCACTTTTCCTACATCTCCACTGGTTTGGAGCCGAATCGCCATGCGGTCAAAAGAATTTTCCCAGTTAGCTTTAAACTCTTCAGCCTCTTCTTCCGGCACATCCTGCTCTACTTCAAAAGTACACGTACCGTCTTCCTTTGAGGTGAATGTATAATTCTCGAGGGCTGGCGTCCATTCCCGAGCCGCAGGAGAATCATAGTCATCGACACCCCCCATCACCAAGCCCGCGTGCTTGATTGAAATAAACTCTGGCCATCGGCTTTCTGCAATTTCCGATATCATTCCACTTTCCAGCCCATTTTCATCTTCCCCCACAAAACGAATCTTGCTGCCCTTTGTCCATTCCCCGTAAAAAGTGGAGCCTTCAGAGAAGGCTTCTGTCCAAAAACGATAATGATCCGGATCAACCACAAGTTCCCAAAGCAATTCTGGAGCGACATTGAAATCTCTTTCAAGCCGGATTTTAATCATGATTTTCTCCCTTCTTTCCGTTGAGAGTTACCCCTCTTGATTTTATACAACATCATTTTTTCAGTAATTTTTAATCATCTATTGAACGATAGCCGATTTCATTCTGTATACTCAATTATACATCTAAGAATTCACAATTTACAGACTACTATCTTGAAAACTCATGTCCTAAACTAATTTATCGAATATAAGAAGATCATTCACATGCTTACTTCTTTAAAGGAAATGCGAAAACAAAGAAAAGCGCTTATCATTGTTGATGCTTAACTAGAATAATAAATACCCCAGTCAAAGAAGTTCAAAGTGGCAACTGAGCTTCTTATGGATTGGGGTATTTTGTGTATTTATTAAATTATGAGTTTTTCATGGGATGAGAATAAACATGCTCTGGAAAATCAGTAATGATTCCATCTACATTCAAATCGAATAGCCGCCATGCTTGTTCTTGCGTTCTTGAAGTGTATGGAAAAATATCCATCCCCGCTTCATGGACATCACTCACCAATTCGTGCGTGACGATGTTCATGGTTGGATTAAAGTAATCAGCGTAAGCCGCAAATTGAGCTAATTGCTCTTCGGTTACATTGGCCCAACTGCCTCCTGTCAAAACGCCATGGGAGAGATTCGGCAACAGCTCTTTCGATTTTTTCATGGATTCGTGATTGAAGGATTGGATGATGATTTTGTTGTTATTCGGCTTACTCATATTTCGTTCGATCAATGCATCCGCAATTTTCTCTTCCACTCCCGGATAAAGTTCCGGTGCCTTCAATTCGATTAAAATGCCCGTTTTCCCGCGGAATGCATCCAACACTTCTTCAAAAGTCGGAACCTCTTCACCCGCATAAGCTTCACTGAACCAGCTGCCGGCATCCAACTGCTCAAATTCCTCCAACGTTAAGTCGCCGACTTTGCCCGTTCCATTGGTTGTACGATCCACTGTCGTATCGTGAATGACGATGAGCTCTCCATCCTTTGTCATTTGGACATCAATTTCAATATAGTCCGATTTCATTTCAACGCCTTTTTGAAATGCTTCCATCGTATTCTCAGGTGCATGTCCCGAAGCTCCACGATGCGCAATATTCACCATCTTTTGCTGCTGCTGTTTGGTTAGCACCTTGCCTGCTTCTCCCTGTTCGGCACCAAGTGCTGATCCTGTAAATGCTGTCAACGCCAAGCTTGCTGCCAATATGGTAACAATTCGTTTCATTCAACCACTCCTTATGTATTTGATAACTCAAGCATAAGCAGTGAATGTATTGCAGGTATGAATAGAGCATTAAGAAAGGTTAAGTAAATGTAAATTAACGGAAATATTTTTTAGCCAAACAAAAAAGGACTTGCATAAGTCCTTTTCCTTTACCTATAAATAGTTCAGCTGGCTATTTCACTGCTTTTCACGAATAAAATGATCGTTCAGCTTTTCTTCCATGGCAGCTTTGTTTTCGTCAAACTGTCTATGGCGATGGCCATTGCCGCCCGATGGATGCGGGAAGCCCGAAAGGATATTTCCCGGTGCAACCACCCCTTGTTCCGACAGATATTGAAGAGCATTCGAAACGTTGACGCCTAGTGGAATGATTAACGCATCCTGCAGGTTTTCCAATTCTGTCGCAAATTTGTCCGTAATGTATTTCTTCAACATATCATTTTTCAGCAGGTTCGGTGTCGATCCGCTGTAATTTTTCCCGTTATAAAATACAGGATAAGTGAGAACCGAAGTCGTATGAACCAGGTGGCTAGACTCTTCAAACAACTCAATGCTTGAGAATAAGCCAAGATGCTCATTTAAGCCGAGTTCATCCAACATCTTGACCAGGTTCTTTCTCATGGTCCCTTCAAAACTGGAGTTATTCTTCACTTGGCGAAGAGTTTCTTCGTTATCACTTTCTGTTCCAGCCGCCTTAATTACAGTCGAAAAGGACTTTTTCATCTGATGCATGCCAGGCGTAATGCCAACAATGACGACTTTCGCCCCTTCGTTTACATATTCAAAAGGAGCGTAGTAAATCTCCAGCTTTTTCTTATCGTCTCGTTCAAGAAGAAATTTCTCGTCGATCAATGCCTCTTCTGTATAGGTCGATGGCATGGATTGAATCAATTTTTTGTACTGCTGAAACTTTGCATATTTAGCGATTGCCATGGATGTGTTGCTCCTTTTATTGAATTAATTGTTAGCCATTTGCCATATCGTACTCTTTAATTTGATAACCCAGCTTTTCAGCTGCAGCTTAAATGCTCTTATTAATTTTAATCATATTGTCTTCGAATTTCTTGCTGTTGATCAGTTTATAGATTGCTTCATGGACCTTATCAATGCTCGACCAGTCGGCAACTTACGATGCTATGAATATGCTATTTCAATTTGGTATATTCCTCACTGCGGCCTTAACAGCGGTAGTGGCAATCATCGCAATTACCATCAAAAAATAAAAAAAGTAACCGCTCTTTCCCTGCCAGGATTGTGGGCGATTACTCTTTAAGATAAACATTCTCATAATTTGGCTGGCCGCTCTTTTGCGGCATGTACTGCATTGACCGGGTGTAAGAGCACTCGGTCTTTTTTATATCCATAGTATAGCATACTATTTTTTGGGGAGAAAGCAGAATGCGGGGCAGTTTCTTGTTTCTTATTACTAATTAAGTAGTGGGAATCTGATCTCACGTTCAAAGTCATTAAGATATTTAGTACTTTTAAAAACCATTCATTACTGTAATTTTTCATTGAAAATGATTTGTTGCATTTGTGTATTTTGCTACGATAGGCATAGTTAATAGCTCTGAATGTTTCAATCCCTCTGTTCACTGATACGCTTTTTATTATCTATTTTACAAGAAAATATTATCGCTTGTTAAGACAACTCCTTCATACTAACAATCCACCGTTCATCTTCAATAATAGCTTTTAAGATTTTCTAAACTTACGCCTATTCCACATTTTTCTAATCGATCTTTTCTCTTTTCGTATAATTCTTCCACAACCGGTAACTTTTCATCCATTCTTGCATGATGTACTTTTTTATGACACATAGGGCAAAGGGAAACGATATTTGCTTCTACATCTAGGCTATTTATAAAGTTATTTTGAAACTGTAAAGGAATAAGATGATGTGCTTCCACATAGTTTTTGCCCGTTATAAATGAGTTAAAAAAAGTATGAGAGTCATCAGCTTCACATTTGAAATCAACTTGGACAATTGCTCTTTTCCCCTTAACAGGATCTCTGCCCCATTTTATTTTCTCAGAAGCTTTGCTGATTTTAATGATCAAGTCCTCAGGTTGATCTTCTACTTTTTCGCTTTCAACTTCCATATTTCCAATTGCATTCTGATAATCTTCTTCGTCTTCATATTCCACAAATCTGAAATTTCGTTTTGATAACAATTTTTTCAAGGCTCCATATTGTGCAAGTTCAAGCTTTTGGGAAGATTGATTAAAGCTTTTTACCCCGCTCCAAATCTCTTGAACATCATTAAGACTCAGTGGATCAAAAATAGCGATTGAGGAACTCTGAAATTTATATCTTCCTTTGTATCCATATTCATTCTTTTCCTCATAGCTTTCCACCCTTTCAAGCATAGCTAATGCAATCAAACGATTTTGGTATTGGAATAAAACTAAAGTTTCATCCGGTGTATCCATCCTGTTTTTAAATTGATATGTTCGATTAGGCAAATGATTTTTAAACCAATTCTGCACTTCTTCACTCGTTTTCCCAGCGAATTCAAGATCTTTTTCTGACATAGGCAAGATCCTGATAGCAGAAAAATCTTTTGGAAAGGACTTGATCCTTTCGTATGTAGAATCAGAATAAAAATACCTTGTGGCTGCTTCTTTAAGTTCCGGACGCAGTTCCCAATAATAACGTTTTTCTTTAGGATGATCTTCTCCTAAAAATGGAATATGCCAATAACGTGTCGCACCTTTATCGTTTTTAGGATATTCAATTTCTGTATAAAACTTAATAATTCTTTTTCCCAGCCTCCAGACTTGCAGATTTAAAACTCCATGATTCTTTTTCCCGATTTTCTCAGCTATAGCAGATCCAGATATTATATCGTTTTTATCTAAAATGACTTTTATTAGTTCGAGGTCGTCTTCTCTAAACACTTCTTTGTTATTAAGCAATTCCAGCCATTTTTCTGAAGAAATATTTAACCGATCACGATATTTTTTCACCATTTGCTGTTCCTCTTCTCGTTAATATCTTTTGGCTTTCTTTGTGAACTATTTGCTTAAATGGTAACATATCATTAAATAAAAAGATTAAAATTTCCAAATTATCAATTAATATATTTCTAATACATTACTAGTAGAGGGGATAAATGTCATGTACATAATCTCAGGGACATATATATAAAAAGTTGAAGCTGCAAGCTTTTCAGAGCTAGAGATGACAGAAAATCATATTGAAGAATTGCTGAGAAAAAACATTGAAATGATCTGCGATGAAGAAGAATCCATGATAGTTGTGGGCCAACAGGTGTGCAACGCTTCCAATGGACGCAGTGATCTCACAGCAGTGGATAATAACGGGAATATCGTATTAATAGAAATTAAGCGTGACAGAAAAGATATTGAAAGCCGGAAAGATGTTTTTGAATTCCAAGCCATCCGTTATGCTGCAAGCTATGCAACCATTGCCGATACCGAAGACTTGGTTAACAAGATTTATGGTCCGTATGTTGAGAAATACCGTTCCGATTTTGAATTTCCTTCGTTGACCAGCTCTGAACTGGGGACGCGTATTTTAAATGAATTTTTGGACATCAACAATGTCCTTGACCAATTCAATAAGAAACAAAAAATCGTGTTAGTCGCATCTGACTTCGACGAACAGACGTTATCTGCAGTGGCTTGGTTAAACGATAGTGGCGTCGACATCAGCTGCTTTAAATTAATTCCTTATAAGATCCAGGAAACGATTGTTTTTAATGTCACCAAGGTTTTGCCCTTGAATGAGTACAACGATTATTACGTTAACTTTTTAGAAAAAGGTATTTCTGCAAAAAATCAAAAGACTGGATTGACTAAGCGGGTATTGCCCAAAATTGATGCAATGATTGAGTGGGGCGTCATAAAACCAGGAGACATCATTAAAGCCAAAGATCGTACAGAAAGAGCCATTCTTTTGAATAATGGTCTTGTTGAATACGATGGAGAAGTTTTATCCATGCAAAAATGGTTGAAAACTTTATATGGCTGGTCGAGTATCCAAACTTATGTATTCGCTGTTCATGAAGCAACCGGAAAAACCTTAGCAGAAATACGTCAAAAGTATATGGACGAGCAGAGCAAGAAAGAAATCTAAGAAGTGAATGTTAGTTGAGTGAAAAGCCTCTTTGCCCTTTCGTATCTGGAGGCCATTGGAGAATCACTTATTAAATCTAAAAAAATAAATATATTATCATAACCTATTAATTGATGATGTATGACTTCTAAATAGAACAGATCGCTTACTTGCATCACAAAATCCGGAAATTGATTACGGAAAAAGATTTTATCATATCTGTCATCTTATTTACCACCAAGTGACGTACTATTTACCAACTTGTTTCATTTCGCTAAACACCAAAACGCTATAGACAGGTGGATATAATTGTGGAGGACTTCTGTACTTTTTAAGGTACCTAAGACACGGGCATCCACGATGCTCCCATAAAAGAATTCATAGATTCTAAAGCAGATCCGACAGCATGGGGAAATCACTAATTGCATCTGCCCACCCAACCTTGATTTCATTCTTATTGAGTAAAAGTAATATATTGTAACTGGCTGGTGTATTCTTGCACCATTTGATTCAGGTTTTCAACACTTTGACCCCCTAAGAGGTCGATTATGCTGTTCTATATGGCCTGCTAAGAACTCGCGCCTATTGGTTTTATATTCTGTTTCTTCATTTCTTTATCCTAACATGGTTCCGCTCGCATCTATAATTATCTTCAGCTTTCATTTTACTAGAGTAGGATGTAATTACAATAATAACCAACTTTGACTTGACGCACCCTTCTTAATCTTTAGCCAAAATCAACCACAAAAAAACCGCCCATAAATGGACGGCTAATAGTTTCCTATATATGATAAATGATTCACCGACACTCTTTCAAACCTTCCAAGGCTTAACCTCTACCCCTCTATCCACCCCAACTACTTCCTTCTTATCAGCCGATCTCTTCGACCAAATCGTCGCAAGAATCGGTCCGGAAATATTATGCCAGATCGCGCCCCATACGCTTGGAAGTGCAGCGAGCGGGCTGAAATGGGCTGTGGCTAAGGCGACGCCCAAGCCGGAATTCTGCATGCCCACTTCAAGTGAGATGGCACGGCGGTCTGTTTCATTGAGCCCCATTGCCATCGCTGTCAGATAGCCCAACAGTAAGCCGAAGCCATTATGCAAGAAGACAGCCAGGAATACGATGAAGCCTGAACTGATGACGTTCTGCGCATTGGCCGCTGTGACGGCTGACACAATGATTAAGATAGCAGCAACGGAAATGAGCGGTACGATGGTGACGCTTTTGGCGACTGCTTTTGGGAAAAACCGTTGAACCAGAATGCCCAGCGCAATCGGAATGATGATCACTTGAACGATCGACAGGAACATCGATACCGGGTTTACCGGAAGCCATTGGCCTGCCAGCAGCAATAACAACAGCGGCGTCATGATGGGTGCCATCAAAGTCGATAATGAGGTCATTGCAACGGACAACGCCAGATTCCCTTTGGCCAGATAAACCATAACATTCGATGCCGTCCCTCCAGGAACGCAGCCGAGGAGCACGAGTCCCGCAGCCAGTTCAGGCGGCAATTTCAATACATAAGCGATGGCGAATGCTGCAAACGGCATGATTAAAAATTGTGCCGCTACTCCGATGACGACGGGGAGCGGACTTTTGAAGATGATTTTGAAATCGACTGGCTTCAGTGTCAAGCCCATTCCGAACATGACGACACCCAGCAGAATGGTGATATAGCTGCCGAAGCCCAGGAACGCGGCTGGGAAGAAAAAGGCCAGCAATGCAATCAGGATGACCCAGACGGCAAAGTATTTTCCGGCGACTGCACTAATGGACTGCAAAACTTTCATTGGGTCAGCTCCTTGTGATCGACGTTGATATTTTTTCCAGGGTTCAGCAAATTATTCGGATCCAGGGCTGCTTTGATTTTTGCCATGACGTCCAGTGCAGCTCCGTGTTCTTGTTCCTGGTATTTTTTCTTGCCGATGCCGACACCGTGTTCTCCCGTGCATGTGCCGCCGCGTTCAAGTGCATACAAGACGATGCGTTCATTGAATTCCTGCGCTTTGGCCACTTCTTCCGGGTTTTCCATGTCCATCATGATGAGTGCATGGAAGTTGCCGTCGCCGACGTGCCCCACGATGCCCCCTGGCAATTCAAGTGCCATCAGATTTTCCCGTGCATGGCTGACCGCTCCTGCCAGTTCAGAAATCGGCAGGCAGACATCCGTCACCATCATTTTTTTGCCTGGATGCCCGTGGATATAGGCATAAGCCAAGGTATGGCGTGCTTCCCATAAGCGGTTGCGCGCTGCGGTATCCGTTTCAAACGCCACTTCGATGCAGGCATGCCCTTGGACGATTTCCTGCATGAATTCCACGTCCTGACGCAGTCCCGCTTCATTGCCATGAAACTCTAAAAACAGTGTTGGCCCCTCTGTATAAGCGGTTTCGTTGTATTTGTTGACTTGTACCATGGATTGCTCATCCACCAGTTCGACGCGGGCAATCGGGATGCCTGCCTGTAAAATGGATACGACGGCTTCCACGGCGTCTTTAACCGTCGGGAACGACGCGCGGGCTGCTGTGATGTGTTCCGGGATGCCGTATACACGAAGTGTCATTTCAGTAAAACAGCCGAGCGTCCCTTCTGAACCGACAAACAATCCATTCAAGTGAAGGCCTGAGGAAGATTTTGCTGCTTTGTTGCCGGTATGGATAAAGGTTCCATCCGCCAATACCACTTCCAAATCCCTTACTTGATCACGCATAACTCCGTACTTCACTGATGTAGTGCCGCTGGCGTTGGTGGCGGCCATACCGCCAAGCGTCGCATCCGCTCCTGGATCTACTGTGAAAAACAAGCCGTATTTCTTCAGTTCCTTATTGAGCTGGGTCCGTGTTACACCCGGCTGTACAGTCACAAGAAAATCCTCTTCAAAAACTTCCAAGACTTTGTTCATCAATGAAAAATCGATGGTGATGCCTCCGCGTTGCGGAATGACATGGCCCTCTAAACTGGAACCAAGTCCGAATGGGATGACGGGAATCTGATACTGTGACGAGATTTTCATAATCTCCGAAACCTGCTCCTTGTTTTCAGGGAAAACGACGATGTCCGGCAACTCCATTTTGTGATAGGATTCATCTTTCCCATGCAATTCTTTAACGGTTTCATTGACGCTGATCTGCTCTGGTGTCAAGTGCTGCTTCAAGCTTTCAAGGATCTTTTCCTGATTGTCGATTGCCATACTGTATCGCCCCTTTAGTAAAATTCAGTATAATAAAAGAAAGGTTTATACTTTCTTTAAGAATTGGTCCAACCAATTAACCTAATTATACATAATACTCTGAAAATCACAACGAAATGTTCAGACATTTACAAAAATATTCTGTATGATGATGAAAAGTAGAAAAAAGCTGGCGGGGAGAGGATACTTTTGAATCCTAAGAAACGAACCTATGAATTGATTGTCGAACAGATAAACATGCTCTGCTTGGAACAAAATTTACATCCCGGTGACCGGCTTCCTTCCGAACGGGATCTCGCCGTTCTGTTCGGCGTGAGCCGAAATTCAGTGAGAGAAGCATTG
The DNA here is from genome assembly GCF_030407735.1 of Planococcus sp. APC 3900. Lineage (NCBI taxonomy): Bacteria > Bacillati > Bacillota > Bacilli > Caryophanales > Caryophanaceae > Planococcus > Planococcus sp. APC 3900. The sequence continues at coordinate 55,661 of NZ_JASDCT010000005.1, forward strand.
AAGGGACTGGAAAGCAAAGGATTTATCGAAATACGCCAAGGGGGCGGAAGTTTCCTCGCTGCTTCCAAACGCGATACGCTCGGCAAAGAACTCCGCACGCACATAGAGGAGACACAAGCTCAATTGATCGACGACATGCTCGAACTTCGCCGAGCTTTTGAAGTGGAAGCGGTTTCTCTGGCAGCACAACGGGCAACTTCTCAGAACCTAAAAGCCATTCGGCATGTGCTGTCGCAAATGGCTGACGCCGTAGACGATCCGGAAATGGGCGTCCAGGCAGACTTGGATTTCCACTTTCAGGTCGCTTATGCTGCAAAGAACCAACTTTTGATCGATTTGATGGAAACACTCGCCAAACGGATGGAAGAAAATATAAGGGCTACCCGCAGCCAACGGTTCACCGATAAAAACCGGCATCAGGATACACTCAAAGAACACGAAGAAATCTACCTTGCCATCGCCGACGGCAACAGCGACTTAGCGAAGCAGCTGATGGAGAAGCATATATCACGGATTCGGATGGAACTGTTCAACACTCTATAAATAATTATCGGCAATTGGCCCGTTACGAAAAAACGCCACCTTCTATGAAATCATTTGATTTCGAAGGTGGCATTTTTGATGAAATTACATTAAATATGAGCTGATGAGGAAAATGAGTCCCAGGGTTACCGCAAAAGACAGCAACCTCCGGATCAATTCTTTAATCGGCTCTGCAGGCTCGGGCCGGTTGAATAGCCCGGCAGGCATCCGGCCAAGTGCGAAATAGACGATATCATCCAACAAGCTGACAGACAGGATGACCAACATGGTGATTGGCGCGAAATGGCTGTCCCCTTGCGAGTCGTACCAGAAACCGAATAGCATGAATAAGGTTAAAACCAAGGTCGGAACGACCCATATAATGCCTTTTCGAAAGTTACCGATGACTGATAAGATGCCCCCGATCACCCAAACAGCGATGAATAGATTTTGAACTGTGAACATCGGAACACTCCTTTGATCTAGTTGGATTCAGCTAAAAAGCGTCGATTCACTAAAGTAATCGACGCTTTTTCGTGAGACACGCAAAGGCGGGTTTCTTTATTCCAGCATCTCCACTAACTCCGCTTCACTTTCTGCTCCCATATGATCCATTGCACTCAGACCATCGGGACCCGGCAAGGCAGGATCCGCTCCTTTTTCAAGCAACAGCAAGGCCGATTCATGTTCTCCGTACATCACGGCTGAACCTAATGCCGTTGAGTAATTATCGGACGAGTTCACATCAGCCCCTGCATCGATCAAAGCGTTGATGATGGCCGTGTCACCTGAATAGACGGCGTACATCAAAGCATCTGTGCCTTCAGAGTCCTTGGCGAGTACATCTTCCCCATCCGCAAGCGCTTCTTGGACACCCGCGAGGTCGCCCATCGATGCCGCAGCCATCAATGGCGTCTCGCCTTCAATTGAAAAGTCATCTTGAATCGAATAATCGTCTTCAATAAAGGTTTCATTTACATCCGGCAGGAACTGAGAAAACGCCAATGCCCCTCCTGCAAAAAGAGCAACGGTCAGGAAGTAGGCAGCTCCTATAACTCCGACCATCAATGTCGCGCCAAGCACGATTTTCCCGTGGTCCGGTTCGTAAAACTTCGAATCCCCTTGAGCGAATTGTTCGATGGATTGGATGCGTTTTGGCAGACGCGGATGCGTCGACAGTACTTCACTCAACCAGACAACGGCGTTGGTTTCCGTGGCGATCTGTTCGCGGTATGCATCTTCGTTCACTTCCAAATACGTCTTCTTGCCGATTCCAAGAAGCGTCAATGCGCGTTTTGCGGCTGGTGCATTTTGAATCGTGTAGGCCGCGTGGCGGTCACATGTGTATTCACACGACCGGCTGTATGCTTCGCTGAGAAACGGAATAAACCCAGCAGGCAAGATCAAAAGGTTTTTCCAGATATGGCGGCGCTTCACATGAGCCAGTTCGTGGGCAATGATAAAGTCCAGTTCTTCCTGTCCCTGCTCGCGCGCCATTTCAAACACTTCCGAATACAAAACGACCATATCGCGGCCGAAGAAACGGGTGGCGAACGCATTCAGCGCCCCTTCAGATTGGATGACAAAGACATCCGGTACTTTCTTCAGTTCCATTTCCTTTGCCAACACCTGAACGCGTTCATAGACATCCGGAAACTGCCGCTCGTGAATCCGGACGCCATTGCCGCGGATTGAACCGAGCATGATGGCATTGGTGAAAAGCAGGATGATGAAAATCGTAATGGCAATTGCAATCCCGATAATGGACACAATGGCTGCCGCGTAGATAAAAATGCTCAATAATAAACTGATGAAAAAATAGACGTTTTCCCTTTTCGATTGAATCATGCTCTTGTCCATCATTTACTCCCTCTCATTTTGGAATATCTTACATATAATAGCACATCGTACCCAATTATAGTCGACGAATTTTATTAATTATCTAATTTATTTCTTTGGTAAAATTGCCATCTAATCTTCCGAATCGTTGATACTCGCTTTTGCATTCAATGACCAGCGACTGGCTGAAATTTGCAGAAAGCCAGAACCGATTTTCGTTTGTATTTTTTGTCTGTGATTTGATTTTCTATCCTGATAGCTTGCAGAATTTTGGAGTCTGTAGTAAGATTTTCAAAGTAAATACTTCATAAGCGTCTGTATAACCTTAAGAATATGGCTTAAGGGTCTCTACCAGGAACCGCAAAATCCTGATTACAGAAAACGATCTGTTCGTTTTTTGTAATCAGGATTTTTTTGTGTTTTCTGAATGGGACCTTTAAGCCATTTTTTTATTCTATTTTATTTTTGAAAGGAAGCGTACGAACCCATGAATTTGAAAGTATACATCCTAGCATTATCCACAGTTGCAGTCGGACTCGTGGAACTGATTGTCGGAGGCATCTTGCCGACAATCGCTGAAGAGTTCGGCGTCTCGCTGAGTTCAGCCGGACAGTTGATTACCTTATTTGCATTAATCTATGCCATTGCCGGTCCCGTCTTGCTGGTGGCGACCAGCCGGTTCGAACGGAAGAAAGTTTATTTGATTTCCTTGTTCATGTTTTTCCTTGGCAACATCCTGACGTTTTTCAGTCCAGACTTTACGTGGATGATGATTGCGCGCGTGTTGACCGCTGCAAGTACGGCACTCATTGTCGTCTTGTCGTTGACCATTGCGGCTAAAATCGTTGAACCGCCTTACCGCGCAAAAGCAATCGGCCTGATTTTCATGGGCATCAGCTCTTCGCTCGTTCTTGGAGTTCCGCTCGGCATCCTCGTTTCAGATGCCTTCGGCTGGCGTGTGATTTTCCTTGGCATCGCGGCATTGTCCGTCGGTTCGATGGTGCTTATCGCCCGGTACATCCAGCCAATTCCCGGCGGCACAGCCATTCCGCTCAAACAGCAGTTAAAAGCAGTGGCAAGCGCCAAAATCGGCTCTGCCCATCTGGCAACAATGTTCATGCTTGCCGGACATTATACCGTTTATGCCTACTTCACACCGTTTTTGGAGACCAACCTGCAGCTCAGCTCGTTCTGGGTCAGCATGTGTTACCTGCTGTTTGGAATAGCAGCTGTGAGCGGCGGTGCGATCGGTGGTACCATGTCCGATTCGATAGGCTCAAAGAAAAGCATCATCATCGTTATTTCAGCGTTTGCGGTTGTCTTATTCCTGCTTCCGCTGACAACGTTCTCACTGATCATTTTCCTGCCGGTGATGGTCATTTGGGCAGCACTGAGCTGGAGTTTGGCTCCGCCTCAACAAAGCTATTTGATTGAAACCGACCCTGCCACATCAGATATTCAGCAAAGCTTCAATAACTCCGCCTTACAGATCGGAATTGCGCTGGGTTCTGCCATCGGCGGCTTCACCTTGACGCAAACCGGCTCCGTCTCAAGCACCGCTTGGGTTGGCGCTGTAATCGTCTTGATTGCCCTTGCCTGCGCCGTCTTTTCGCTGACGCGCCCGGCAATCAACCGCGATGTTCAAAAAGCTGACAACCGGAAACTCAATGCCGGTTATGAGCAAAATTAACACAGACAATTAAAATCTCCGATGAAATCAATAGATTTCATCGGGTTTTTTTTTGGCTTCACTCATTTGTTTCGATTCGGGAAAATAAAGTCCAAAGGCGATTTTCGCTTTTTGCGCAAGATGCCTTTCTCCTTCGCTTCTTTCAGCCACTCGGGAAATTCATTCAGCATTTGATTGTACAGTTCTTCATCCGTCACTTGGTCGATGTCCGGGACATGGAAAAAATTCGCGTTATCCACGAAGCGGCCTTCCATCGTATCCAGTTTTCTCAACACATCGAAGTTCGAATCCCCGATTCCGATAAATTGCCAAAAGATCGGCTGAGTGGACGATTCCACAATGAATTTCTTAATGCCGGCTTTGCATCCGCCATCGTTGATGAAGACCAGAAAAACCGGCACATCGCTTGGCTCTTCTTTCGTGTATTTCTGAATCACATCTTTCATGACTTTCGGTTCATCGTTTCGCCCGAACTTGTGGACACTGTCATTGGACAGGATGTTTTTTTCTACGTAGCCCATGAAAATCTCTTCTGTCGCTGCCGGCAAACGGGAAAATTCGTTGTCATACACCCAGACATCCAGCTCGCCGTCATCATCAAACTGGCTCGCTACTGCCAGCACCCGCTCCACAACTTCCTGCACAATACCGTCACGATACAGCTTCCGCATCGATCCTGTAATGTCCAAGACAATGCCGACTTTCGCCACAACACCGGTCAATTGTTTTTTCTCCAGCACAATGCTCGCTGTTTTCTTTTTAAGGGAAATCGTACTCATCAATTGGCCTCCTCTAGTCATACTGTTTTCAGTATAACGAAAATCCACAAACTTAAAAAGAAAATATTGGAAATGGAATTCTCAAAAAAGACTCTATATAAGTTGAACTAAAGAAATAGCATTTTATATACCACTTCGACTCTGAGAGAAAACGCTAAAGATATGGAGCAAAACAGCGGAGACTCCTGCGGCTCAGCGAGACGACCGATACACCGCAGGGAGCGCAGCGGACGAGGAGGATTGGGCGCGAGCCCGCTGGAAAGCGTAGCTGTTTTGCGGAATATCGACTACTCCAAATCATTAGTTCAACTTATATAGTTCAAATCTACTTATCACTTAAACTCGGAAGCTATGAAACAAATCCCCCAAAATCTGTAAGACGTTCAATTGCACCAACTCTCCAAGCGCAGGCGCGTCCATGGGCTGGGCGGAGCGATGAAACAGGTGCTCTTCCTGGTTCAACGCGTTAGACATGCCCAAAGCGACCGAAGCGAATCTAGAACCTCTACTAAATCTTTTACCTCATACTTCTTTCCAACTCCCCCTTTACAACCTCCACCACTTCCTCTACACTAAACCCATCGGGAACAACCCGAACACAAAAACCGCATACCGTTTACTGCACTAGGGGTGCCCATTATGGCTGAGATGCAAGCGCAAGCTTCGATCCCTTATAACTCGATCAGGATAATACCTGCGTGAGGAAGTGCGGCGCATTTCTGAAATAATTCCTTTTGGTTATTTGTAGATTATGGCTGCATCTTCACGGATGCGGTCTTTTTTGTGCAAATTTTTAGGAGGAATGTTGATATGGAACCATTGCAATGCGGTACCAGCCCGATTGTCGGATTTCGCTTTTCGCTTCATCCGATGACCGGTAATTTCATCAAAGTCATTAAAGGAGCATTGAACGAAACGGACACTTCAAACGTCTGGATGCACACGGATGACGTTTCGACAGTCATTCGCGGCAAACAGAATCACGTATTCAATGTTGCGAAAGCGTTAACTTTGCATACTGCAAAAACCGGTGAGCATGTCGCATTGTCCGGCACCTTCTCGATTGGCTGCCCCGGCGATTCATCAGGGGACGTCTACTTGGAAAAAGAAGATGAATTGTTGAATACCGATCCCACCAAGCAATACGTGTCTTCCCAGTTTGCGCTTTATCCGATGAACAATCCGGATTATATGGCCGTCATCTACCGGGAAGTCGACCGTGCCAAAAAGCAAGGGGTCTTCAACGATTCCATGCATTACGCAAGCGGCATACACGGCGATATCCATGATGTCTTCGCTTTTTACGAAGAAGCATTCACCAATGCCCGTTCAGACGAACATCGCCATTTGGTGATGACGGTATCAATGAGCATCAACAGCCCGTCCCATGGAGGCGCTTAATATGCTGAAATCATGGAAATTAAAAGAAGTGGTCTTGATGTCCCTGTTTGCAGTAGTCTTCGGCATCGTTTACTTACTGTTTCTCCACGCCGCAAACATTTGGGCCGCACTGATTGGGCCGATTGCCTATGAATGGATGTTTGGCATCTGGTTCATCGTCTCGATCATCTGCATGTACATCATCCGGAAACCCGGTGCTGCAGTTTTGTCCGAAACCATGGCTGCTGCCATTGAAGTGCTGATCGGCAATGCCGTTGGTCCCCGTCTGATCTTATCAGGCGTTATCCAAGGGCTTGGGGCTGAGGCCGCGTTTGCATTGACCGGCTATAAGCATTTTAACACCCTTATCCTTATGCTTGCAGGCATCGGATCAGCTGTCTTCAGCTTTGTCTACGGTTATTTCGTATCGGGCTATGCGGCACTGGATCCATCATTCGTCGCGTTGATGTTCACCATCCGTGTCCTCAGCGGGGCTATTATCGCCGGAATCGGCGGCAAGTATATCGGCGACGCTTTGCTTGCGACCGGTTCGCTCCGCGGCTATGCCATTGCACGAACGAAAAAAGGTGATGTGAATGCCTGAAGAAATTTTTTCTTTAACGGACCTTTCTTTCCAATTTCCGGAAGATGACGAAAAAATCTTAACCGCCATCTCCTTTTCAGTTGAGCAGGGCGAACGGCTGGTCCTAACCGGTCCAAGCGGCTGTGGCAAAAGCACATTGCTGTATTTGCTCAATCGCCTCTATCCCGATAACTGCGATGGTTTAGTAGGCGGAGAAATCCGTTTGTTCGGGAAATCTGCGGATGAATATGCGCCAGGTGAAATTAATCACCGCATTGCGACGGTTTTCCAGGATCCTGATTCCCAGTTCTGCATGCCGACCGTTGAAGAAGAACTGGCATTCACGCTGGAAAACCTGCATGCATCGTTTAATGAAATGGAACCGCGTATCACCACCGTTTTGGAAGTCACTGGACTTTCACACCTGCGCCATTCCGTTATCCAATCTCTATCCGGAGGAATGAAACAGCGTGTGGCAACCGCTTGTGCATTGATTATGGACCCTGAAGTTCTATTGCTAGATGAGCCTTTGTCTCATCTTGATCCTTATACTGCCAAACAATTTGTCGAGTGGCTGGAAGAACTTCAGCAGCAGTCCAACCTGACTATTGTTGCGGTCGAACATCGTCTCGATAGCTGGGGCACGTTTTTCGGGCGAGAAATTCAATTGAGCTGTAATGGCGCTATCGACGCAGACCTCCCATTCATCCCGCGGCAGCCGGTTTCATTTCCTGAACGGCAGTCCAGTTGCCAGTCGGAAGTGGCCTTACAGACAGAAAAGCTTTCTGTCACAATCAAAGATCGGCAACTGCTTGCACCGCTGTCTTTTTCCGTCAGCCGTGGCGAAGTGGTGGTGATTGCCGGACCGAACGGCAGCGGCAAGTCGACTTTGGCAAAATCGCTGTGCGGCATCTATAAACGGACGAGCGGAAAGGTAGAATCGGATGGCATCGGCTATGTGCCGCAATCGCCGGAATACCTGTTTCTGACGCAAAGCGTCCAACAGGAAGTCGCTTTTTCTGGGGCCTCCACTCCGTTCGAGTTAACCCAATTGATGGATAGTCTGCGTCTTGAGGAAATACAGAAAGCCCATCCATTTGCCATCAGCCATGGGCAAAAACGGCGCGTAGCGATAGCTGCCATGCTCGCGGATAAACGGCCAGTGCTGTTGATGGATGAACCGACCTCCGGACAGGATACAGCTGCGTTGCTTGAGCTATTTGCTTTGATTGACCAGCGCTCAAAAGAAGGGGCAACTTTTTTGATCATCACGCATGATATGGAATTTGCAGCGAGCTTGGCTGATTCGGTGCTGCTTATTAAAGACGGCAAAATGACCGGCAAATTTGCTGCAAAAGATGTTTGGCAAAATGATAAGCTGCTGGAACAGCATCATTTGCTGGCGCCGAAAGGAGTGTCCCGTCTTGCGGAATCTTTTGCATGACATGAATCCGTCCGTCAAGTTTGTCCTTGTTACCGTGTCGATGCTCGCACTGGCATTCTTCTTTAACCCTTGGACGCCGCTGCTGTTTTGGTTAGGTATTCTCCTCCTGCAGCTGACGATGAGCCGCACAAAATGGAAACTCTGGCTGTTGTTCATGCTGCCCTTTTCAATCGGCGCTTTCGGCTATTTATGGACCACTGTGGTATTCGGTGCAGACACAGGCGGGACTGTCATCTGGTCATTTGCCGGAATTGACGTGACGGATGAACAATGGGCTCGTGCGCTGTCATTGGCTTTACGTGTCATGGCGTTTTCCACTTTGTCGTTGCTGTTCGCCTTCACCACCGATCCCGTGAAATTCATCATGAGCCTGATGCAGCAGCTAAAGCTGTCGCCTAAAATGGCATATGGCATCATGGTCGGCTATCAGTTTCTGCCGGTCATGAAAGACGAATTTACCCAGATTCAGCAGGCACAACGACTGCGTGGTGCCGAAATGAAAAAATACAGTTGGCAGCGTTTGCTCGAGATGCGCCGCATCTTGATTCCAATGCTTGCAGGCGCTGTCCGAAAAGCGGAACGTTCTGCATTTGCCATGGAAGCAAGAGGCTTCACCGGAGAGCCAAGAAGTGCCTATTATCGGCCGGTCAGGGTCGGTCGCACCGATATATGGATGTCCGGAGTTTTTTTGGTCATTCTGCTCGCCAGTTGCATTGGCGGCAGCTGGCTGAGCTGAAATGTTCAAGCTGTTTTCAGTATCATTGAACATCTTTGATAAAATCCATCCTTCAAAATGGTGATTGACTGCTAGCACTTTGCCGGCAACGTATTTCCATTATGCTGCCGGCTATGTTAATTTAAGTGGAAGCAGTGATTGCTAATTTATCGCTAATGGAGGGATTCAGCATGTACGTGACATTAACGGATTTCATCAATGAATGGCAAAAAGAAGCCGAATTGACTCAACAGGTCCTGGAAGGTTTAACAGATCAATCGCTGGAACAAAAAGTCTATCCTGAAGGACGGTCTTTGGGCCGAATCGCCTGGCACATCACGACTGGCATTCCCGACTACTTGGCTCATTTCGGTTTAGAGATCGAACAGGTCGACAACAATGAAACCGTTCCGTCATCTGCTAAGGAAATTGCTGAGACATTCAAACACCTCAGCCAGCAAGCATCAAAAGCACTCCAAGAGCAATGGACGGACGAAACCTTAAAGCAAGTGCAAAACGCTTTTGGCCGCCAGGAAACGAACGCTCAAATTCTGATGGGATTCATCAAACATTTGGTCCATCATCGTGGCCAGATGACTGTACTGATTCGCCAAGCCGGCCTCAAACCTTTTGGTGTCTATGGTCCCCCGAAAGAAGATTGGATTAAGCTTGGTGTGGAAAATCCTCCTGTATAATGAGCTGATTGATAAAAAGACGATTGCTAATTCGAGAATCGTCTTTTTGTTTTTGCTTCTGTCTTTTATTCGCTTTTTATTTTTTCTTCTTATTGCGTGTTTTGAACTTTTCTATATAACCTTATGTAGTTTTTTACATGTATTACGAATAACAGCCATTTGTTCCCGAGGCTACTATCGATTATAATGAAAGCAGTTACATATTTCGAATCGACGGGGAGGAATTACTGTGAATCGCTTTCAACTGCTCGATGAACAAGACAGCCGGATTTACTTTACCTTTGTCCCTCACCATCCGCATTTGTTTCCGTTGTTTGAACAGCATCTGGAAACTGTACTTGAGCGAGTCGAATCCACCATTTCTTCCGGCTACTCGAAAATATGGATTTTGAAAAAAATTGCGATCATCTGTGAAGATAAAATCAGCTACTTCCCTGACAATGAATTATTAATCGAGCCTAATACGTTTATGGAAACTTCTATACAAGAAGGTTACATAATATTATTATTTATAAAAGAATCGCCTTCTGCTCCTTTTGAACTGCAACCGCTCCAAACAATCGAAAATCACATGAACTTTGAAGATGCTCAAAAAGCTGCTGCCATTCAAATGGCTGACTTGAAATCTTCTTCCCCCGAAATTGAAATAAAAGCACTTGGTGCCAAAATGATTTATGAGATTCCATGGACATAGCCCTGTCTTTAGAGAAGTAACTGCTTTTTAACGGAATCAACGAAAAAAGCAGGACACTGGATCTACCAGTTTTCCTGCTCTTAATCGTATCTATACATGCCGAACTTCCAATAAACTTTCTAAAGGCATCTTCAATGCGCGCATGCACAACTCTTTCTTCAACTTCTCACATGCTTCAAACTCTTCAGCTGTAAAACTGTTTTCCCGCCCTTTTTTCAGATACTCGTAAAATACTGCCGGCAGGAAATCTTCCTTCAAACTGACTTCCACTTGCTCTCCTGTTTGCCGCTTGAACACATAAGCATATGAAGTCGGCCGGTGCGGATCGTATTGTGCCTGTGGATAACTGACATCCACTAGGTATTCGCCGCGGGTATCTGCCCGCGTCACAAACTCAAACGCGTCGCAGAAACCGGGGCCGCCGTGTCCTGATACAATGGAAATGTCCTCGCGGCTCGGCACTTCATTGCCATATAATGCATCAAACGCCGCCTCCATTATTCGATAAGCAACACCAATCGCCATATAGGCCCGGATGCCATGGAATTTGCGGATATCCTGAAAGCCGATTTCCAGCAATTCCCCGTGATCGTAAATTTTTATTCCTGTCATAGTAAATCCTCCTATTGCGCTGTTATTCAATGTCTTTCCGATTTCTTCTGTAAATCAAATAAACAAACAATGCGACACCTAAAATAGTGACTGCCGTCACCCAGTTGATGCGTCCCGCTTCCGGGTCCACATCCGCCTTGATGGCGGTATCTTTCGTTTCCGCAGTCAGTGCTTCAGCAATGTCCCGTTCAATGACCGCAAATTGAATGGCTTGATTCTGCTGCGTTTTGCCGGCTTCTGATTGTCCATCCGGACGATCCGGACCCATCAACGATTCTGCTACGGTCATACCTGCCCAAACTTCTGGATCCGCGCTGTCGCTTTGAATTCGCGGATGCGCGCCCACATGATAAGGTTTACCGCCAATCGTCAACTGATAACCTTCCCCGTCCTGTTCCACGCCGGTAATCTCTCCCGCCGGCCCTTTTTCAAATCCTGCACGCGACAGCAAAGTCTCGCCATCGATTTCCGTTTCTGCATGAGCAGCCACAAATACCGCAAATTCTTCACGTGTTACTTCTTTGCCCGGAACTTCCGGCTCCAGCTGCCCATCAAACAAAACCCGGTTAATGTCTTCATAACGGACTTCGCTGTCTACTTCTGAATCCACCGCCTGATATTCAGACGGGAAATGATCCATCCATTCTGCAAATTCAGCTGCCAGCAGCGGCTCTTGGGGACGGAAATCCCGTGAGCCTTCCACAGTTGAAATGATGCCCACGGTATCGAGCAACAGAATATCGGGTGCCGCTTGCCTTAGCGCAATATCGCTGTACGCCGTTTCTTCATTCGTTACGTGGGCCAGGGCCTGACTGGTCGCAAACAGGCTCAAGCACAGCAACAGCATCGTTTTCTTCATTTGCCTCCACTCCTATTTCCGGTGCAGTTCGAGCGTACCGTCTTTTTGAGTAAAATACGGGTGTTCCGTGCCGTTCAGTTTTCCGGCGGCGCTGTAATCGATTCTGAACCCATCCAATTCCTCCAACAGCTCTTCCGGCAAATAAAATCCGTTATAGAAGCCCGCCTCAAAGACCAGCCCGGCCGATTTGCCGTCCTGGTCCTGAAGCAGCTGGCCCAGCAAAATCACGTGGCCTTCTTCGATTTTATATTCCACATAAATATGGTCCTTGCGGAAAAAATACCGCAATTCGCTTTGTTTGTTCAGCCAGGCTTCCTCTAAAAGATTTTCCTGGGAAGAACCGAACCAGTCTTCCAAACGGGAATCGATGAGCTGTCGATCCCTCTTCAGCTCATCGATCAACGGATATTCCACTTCAGACACCCAGTCAATATCTAGGTAATTGGCGATTTGCTCCAGCGGCAGTCCGGCATTGTCCGACAGGTATTGGTCACGTGCCTGCAGATTAAATTCGATGACGGACAGCAGCTCTTCGTGGCCTTCCAGCGATTCTTTTTGTGCGTTGAGCTGCTGGTACTGAAGATAGAGCCCGTTAAGGCCTTCCAGATAGGAGTTGATACCGCGCTCCATCAGCCACTGGCTGCCAAGAAGATCTGCCGCATCGTCTCCGTCTTGCATCATCGACAACCAGACATCCAGCCCCGAATCCGCATAAAGCTGCAGCTGTTCGACGGCTGTGTGCTGCTGGTCTTTAAAGCGCACTTCCAGATCGTCCACTTCCGGCTGCAATTCCTCGATTTGCCGCCGCGTCTCTTCCATTTCGCCAGTCAATTGATCAAGAGTCGAGCGGTCATGGACAATCGCCAGAAAATCTGCGAATGCTCCGCTCAAATGGCCGTATACGGGCAGCATGAACGAAAAGGCAATGAGCATCCCCACAACAATCCGCTTACCCATGGGCAATCCGCTTTCGGGTGGACAGGAAACTTGCCGCTACACCGATCACCAGCGCTGACAACAGCTGCAGCGCTAGTATGGTGAAGAGGTCTTTTGTTTCCAATTGTCCGGCAAACGGCAGCGCTTGCTGAAACGGCTTCAGGACCGCCAGCTGGAAAACTGCCGTCAATGCCATCGCAATTCCTGCCCCAAAGATGCTGAGCAGAGCCCCTTCGAGCAGGAATTGCGCGTGCACCGCTTTCGGATTCATGCCGACGAATAATTTCACGGCCAGTTCCTGCTGCCGCCTGTAGACGGCCAGGTGAAAGGTTTGATAAACCATTCCGAATGCTATGGCGAAAAAGACGATTGTCCCGGCGGTTCCATAACGGTCCAAACGGGTGATCCACAGATCCAGGGTCACGGCCAGTTTCTGCGGATACACCACCTGTTCAATACCGCTGATGGACTCGAGCTCTTTTGCAATCCGGTCCATGTCTCCTTTATCGGATACCTGCAGCTTCACAGCATCCAGCATCACGTCGCTTTCAAACGCTTCCAGCAAGTGTTCCTTGCCATTGAAGAAAAACGCCAGTTTGTCCAGTGCTTTGTCGCCTGATTCGACGGCAACCTGTTCGACGAACGCCTTGTCCGACAGCACTGCGGCTATGTCTTCCGCCTCCAGCCCTTTTTCGATATAGACCTTCATCGACAGCTGGGACTCGATATACTCGGTGGCGTCATCCGTGAACAGCCGGACCGACAGCAGTGCCCCGATCAGCAGCAGCGCCAGCACAATCAAAAGGATGGAAGCGATGGTGCTTCCCGGATTGCGCTTCAGCCCCTGCCAGGAGTCTGCTGCCATGTAATTAAGTAATTGCCTGTTCATGCACCTTGCCATCCTCTACCGTCCATATTTTCGCCTGCTGCTGTGTCAGCAGTAAATCATCGTGCGTGACGATCAGCATCGTCATCTCTTCTTCTTCGTGCAATTCCTTCAGCAGCTGCAGAATATCCGCAGCTGTTTCTTTGTCCAGGTTGCCCGTCGGTTCATCCGCCAGCAACAGGCTTGGCTTATTCAATAACGCCCGGACAATCGCAGCGCGCTGCTGCTGGCCTCCAGACAAAGTACCGGGAAAAGCATCTTTCTTGTTGCGCAATCCGACACGGTCAAGCAAGCGCATCGCTTCGGTTTCTATTTCTGCCATGGGGCGGCCGACTGCTTTGCCCGCCAAGGCGATGTTTTCGAAGACCGTCTTTTGTTCGATCAATTGAAAAGATTGGAAGACAATGCCGATTTCCCTTCTTAATACATGTTTCAGCGTCTGCCCGATCGGAATCTGCCGAAACCGGATCGTTCCTTCATCCGCATCTATTTCCCGGTAAAGCAGTTTTAAAAGACTGCTTTTCCCTGAACCCGAACGGCCTTGCAGCATGGCAAAATCACCTGTTTCCAGATGGAAGTCGACATTGTGCAGGACGGTTTCGCCGCCATAGCGTTTGGTGACTTGCGACACCTGGATCATGGTCAGATCTTCCCTTCAGCAAGCCACGGCAGGAATCCCCGTAAGAACCGTTCTGTCGCCGGCATAAAATAAGAACCGTAATGATAATCAGGATCCAGAGTCGTGTTGACCCAGGTGCCGCCGGAATTGACTTTATCGATATACAGGACAGAACCGCCATCTTCTGTCGCCACCAAGGTCTCACATCCTGCAGTTGGCCAGTAGACACCGTGCTGGTGCCAGGTGGCATCGTCAAGACTTAGGTAGCGCTGGAACAAATCATGTTTTTCTCCCGGCAACGTAAGTCCGCTTTTCGCATTTTTTTCAAGCCACCACCAAAAGTTGGTCGGGCGGAATTCCCAATTATGTGCCGGCAGCCAGTCAAATCCCTGAGGACCGAACGTCACGACGATGCGGCCGGAATCCGCGAAATCCTTAATTTTTTCGACATTGGCCTCCAGCAGTTTCATATGGGTCTGCGACGGAATCAATAATACATCCAGCGTCTCCAGATTTGCTTCCGCAAATTCCTGCACCGGCAGAAGCTGATGGATGTGTTTGGCGAATTCACCTGTTTTATAAGTGCGGCTATGCTGGGAACTGCCGCCATAAAGAACGCCGATTTTTCTCATGCTTTCACCATTCCTTCCTGAAGCGCTGCACATTCCTCAAGCACCCAGCTCCGGAGCTGTGCACTGATGCGGTCTGTGGTCTTTTTCTCATCCGTCTGCATATAGCCGAATAAGTCAAACCCGACATGCGCCAAAATGGTTCCTGCGGTACTGTTGCGGTCGATATACGTGATCGGTTCGCCTTCATTCAACATCAGCAGCACTTCCGCATCTTTAGGCAGCGGGTGATGGCCACGTGCGAAAAATCCAGCGACGCCTTTTTTCAAGGTCATATCGTCTTCTTCAACCCCTCTAAAAATCGGATGGTCGATCACTTTGCGGACACGGTAATCAGAAAAGCGCTTGATGTCTTTGGCGATGAACGGTTTGCCTCCTGGCAGCCAATTGGTCACCAGATTGCCGCAGAACACCACGACTTTCCGATCTTCCAGGAATTCCCGGATGGCGTGGCGCTCTTTGTAGAGGAAGTCCTGATCTGAAAAGCCGGTGATAACCAGGCATTTATAGGGAGTCAAGTCGACCTTCCCCAACGAGTAAATGTCGATGAAGTTAAAATCCTTCTGGTCCGCAACGCCTTGCGAACGGTTCTGGGCAAAAATAGTGCCGGCATCTAAAACGATGAAATTTGCAGTCATACTGATTCTCCTTTTGTATTTTCCAGACTCCTTAAAGCCTGGATCAGCTTGATGGTAAATGGATGTTCGGGGTATTCGATAACGGTTTCGGTATCACCCTGGTCGACAATGCTGCCTTCGTAAAGTACGAGCAGCCGGTGGCAAAAGCCTTTGGTCAACGCAATGTCATGGGTGATGAATAAATAAGCGATGCCGAATTGTTCGTTGAGCTTTTTCAACAGCCCAATCAGTTCCAGCCGAAGCGAAGTATCGAGCATTGACGTCGGTTCGTCGCAGATGATGAGCTTCGGCCGGCAGACGAGCGCACGCGCAACGCCTACTCGCTGGCGTTCCCCGCCTGATAATTCATGGGGAAAACGCGCTCCGTATTTTTTTGGATCCAACGACACCAATGACAAAGCTTCATTGACGAGCTGCCGCCGTTTGGCGGAATCTTTTTCATATTTTTGGATGATCAGCGGCTCTTCGACGAGATCTTGGATGCACATGCGGCCGGACAGCGAGTCATAGGGATCTTGAAAGATCATTTGGATGTCTTTGGCGAATGCCCGCCGCCTTTTGCCCGTCAGTTCCGTCAAGTCACTGCCATCAAACCAGATGGTGCCGCCGTTTTGCTGTTCGAGGCTTGCCAGAATGCGGCCGACTGTGCTTTTTCCGGCACCGGACGCGCCGATCAAGCCGACGATTTCACCCCGCTGCAAACTGAAGGAAACGTCTTTTAAGATGGCTGTTTCTTCATGCTTGGCATGGCCGTAGACTTTTCGCAGACTGTCCACATTCAATAACAGGCTCATTTGCTCAACACCTCTTTCCGTTTTGTTTGCGTCAATAAAGGCATAGCGTCAATCAGACGGCGCGTATATGGATGCGTCGATGATTCCGCCAATTCTGCCGATGGGCCGCCGTCGACGATATAGCCATATTTCATGATGGCCAGCCGGTCGGTGATTTTCAGTACGGCCGGCAGATCATGCGAGATGAAGATCATCGATAAGTTTAATTCCTGTTGCAGCCTCTGCAGCAATTCCAGAATTTCCACTTGCACCATGACATCCAGCCCGGTCGTCGGTTCATCGGCAATGACAAACTCGGGCCGGTTGATCAGCGCCATGGCAATGATGACGCGCTGGCGCATGCCGCCCGACAATTCATGAGGGAATGCATGGCGCCATTTCAAATCGAGGCCCACTTGCAGCAGCGATTCATCTATGCGCTGGTTCAGCTCAGCCGCCGGCATTTTATGATGGGCCAGGATGGCTTCCGCCAATTGCTTTTCGACTGAAATGACCGGATTCAACGCGTTCATGGCTGCTTGTGCGATATAGCCGATTTTATTGCCGCGGATTGACCGGATTTCTTCGTCACTGAATTTTTGAAGGTCTTTTCCTTCAAAATAGATCCCTTCCACCGACAAACGGGCAGGTTCTTTCAATTGCTGGATAATGGCGGAGGCAACGGTCGTTTTGCCGCTGCCCGATTCTCCGACGATTCCCAGTACTTCGCCTTTATGTACCCGGAGCGACACACCGGAAACAACTGGCGTGAAAACTCCTTTTTTCGGATATTCGACTGTCATATTGTTGATGCTCAACACGATATCTTCGTCCAACAGCTCTTGTTTCAAAAGGATGGACTGTTTCGGCCGTTTCGGGGACGGCACATACGCACTCAGGCGCGGATTGACTTTTTCCTCCAAGTAATAGCCGATAAAGGAAAAGGCCAGAACCACCAGCACGATGCAGACGCCCGGCGGAATGATCCACCAAACCCATGCCTCTGTCAAAAAGGCGCTGCGGTTATTGGCGTAATACAGAATACTGCCCCAACTCTTCATCAAGGGATCGCTCATGCCCAGAAAGCTGAGAGACGATTCCAGCAGGATGGCCGCATTGACCGCTGCTACAAATTGTGGGATGAATAACGGAAATACGCCGGGCAGGATGTGTTTTCGGAACAGATAAAAATGTCCTGCACCCATCGATTTGGCTGCCAGCACCGGCCCTGCTTTTTTGATGGATAAGGTTTGGGCACGAATCTGCCGTGCCTTGCCTGCCCACATGACCAAAGTGATGACAAAAATTTGAGTGAATGCTCCCGGGCCGATATAGACCGCGATGACGATCATCAGCGGCAGAAACGGCAAAGTCAATACGACGTCGATGAGACGCAGCATAAGCGTTTCAAACCAGCCGCCGAAATAACCGGACAACACACCAATGATGCCGCCGATAAAAGTGGCGATCACCGCTGTGGCAATTCCGATAAACAAGGAAGTCCGGGCGCCTACTGCGAGCTCTGCCAGAATGTCCTGGCCCATGTCGTTGGTTCCAAGCCAATGTTCGGCGTTTGGTCCCTGAAACGAAGCACCGGTTTGCTGATAGGCATCGTGTGGGATCAGCATCGGCCCAAGCAAGGCAAATAACAGCATGGCTCCAGCCATTGCAGCACCGGTCCAGCCGATGATTTTTGTCGATTTGCGCATCAAGATTCCCCCTTCACACGGCGCGTTGATTTAGCGCGCGGATCGATCATTGGATAAGTCAGATCCGCCAAAATATTCGCGCCAATCACGCCGATGGTGATCATCAGGAACACGGCCTGCATCATCGGGAAGTCGCGTGCCACGACACTTTCGTACAGCAGACGGCCGATTCCAGGATAGGAAAACACCGTCTCCACCACCACCGAACCGCCGATCAACGTGCCGAGGTTCATCATGAAGTGGGTATAGACCGGAAGTAAGGCGTTGCGCAACCCATGGTTGAATATCAGGCGGGGTTTCGTGACGCCTTTGGCTTCCGCCATCACCACATAATCCTGTCCCAGCGATTCCAGCATCGACGAACGTGTCAGCAGGTAATTCGAGCCGACCGTGGCAATGCTGAGTGTGGCAATCGGCAGCACCAAGTGCAAAGCGACGTCCTTCAACCAGCCGATCGTGGTTCCATCCTGGACGATTGATACCGCTCCGTAAGTCGGAAACCAGCCGAACTGCACCGCGAAAATGGCAATGAACAGCATGCCGACCCAAAACCCAGGCACAGCCTGGAAAGTCAGCATGACCGTCAGCAACGACACGTCTCTTGATTTCCCGCGGTTCCAAGCCGAATAGGCGCCGACTGCAACGCCGATGACTGCACTCAACAGCATGGCTGGACCGATCAAAACGAGTGTCCACGGCAGCCGTTCCAGAATCACGTCTATCGCCGGCAAGCCGTATTTGATGGAAACGCCGAAATCAAAACTGACGATTCCTTTCAGGTAAATAAAATATTGCTCAAACAGCGAACCGCCGAGGCCCATTGAATCCAGGGCCATCTGCTTTTGTGCTGCTGTCAATTCCTTTAACGTTCCTTCATCGAAAAAGTACAATAACGGGTCCCCCGGCGCTAAACGCGGCAACAAAAAATTGATGGTAATCGCCACGAACAGCACCAGGCCGTATTGCAGCAGTTTTTTTCCGAAAGCTGTATATTTTGGATTCATGCTGCTCTTCTCCTCAGTCGATCAGTTCAGGTTGTGTTGCCGATACCGCCTGCTGTGTTTCTTCCGGCAGGAACGAATATTTATTGATGATGCCATACCCCAGCGATTCCACGTATTGATCGAAGACAGCTGAATTATAAGCAAAGATTTCCTGCGGGTAATACAAAGCGATGGCAGTCGGTTGGCTGTTATACAGCTCTTGTATTTCAAACGAGATCTCTTTGCGTGCTTCAATTGTTGAAGCCGCCATCCAATCAGATGTCAATTTATCCATTTCAGGATATTCAAGCTCTTTGGACCAGAGATAGCCGGATTTATGGGACATGATGAACTGGTCAGGATCGGCAACTCCGTGCGGCCCGATCAGGCTGACATAGGATTCGAAATTGTCTTCTGCAATATCCGCAGCAAAAGTAGTAGCATCCACCGCTTTCACTTCAAAGTGGAGACCCACTTGCTTCATCTGTTCCACCAGCAGCTCGGCAGCTCGGACATAAATCGGTTCTCCTGCAGACACTTTGATGGCAAAAGACATCTCTTTGCCTTCTGGTGTCTCACGGTAGCTGTCGCCGTCTACATCTTTATAGCCCAGTTTATCGAAAGCCTTAGAAGCTTTGGTCAAATCAAATGGCGTTGACAATTCCGGATTTGTCCAAGGAGAAGCCGGATGCGGATAGCCCTTGTCTCCCGCTTTGCCTTGCCCGAGCAAGATCGTATCGACAATCGACTGGCCATCGACAGCAAGCGACAGCGCATTGCGGAATTCGCCTTCATTGAATGGCGCCATCTCGTAATTGACGCCGAACTGAACGATGGACAAAGCGGAGGTTTCTGCCAACTTCAAGCTCTTTTCAGCAGCGAAGGAAGAAACCAGTTCAGCCGGAACAGTCCGTGAAGATGCATCGATTTCACCGGAACGCAGCGCGTTGAACATAGCGGTTGAATCTTTGATGACCGGCATGGTCAATGAACCGACGGTCGGCGTGCCCATGAAATATTCATCGTTTGCTTCAAATTGATAAGATTGATCAGATTGGTAATCGGTCAGCTCATAAGGGCCGGTCCCTACTGCCAGATCCGTAAATTTGCGCGGATTCTTCACTTCACTCCAAATATGTTCAGGCAAGATCGGCAAATCGGCAAAAGTGATCGATGCCAGTGACGGGCAGGCATAGGCACATTCGAATCGGACGCTGTCTCCGCTTTCTTCTATTTCAATCGCGTCGATTTTCGGCACTTCACTGACGTGGTGCGTATGGCGGTTTGCCGGGCCATCGCGGAAATACTCGTAAGTGAATTTAACGTCTTCAGCCGTAAAATCCTCCCCATCATGCCATTTGATGCCGGAACGGAGTTTCACGGTCCACGTTTTGTCATCCAGCTGCTCGGCACTTTCTGCAAGCCACGGAATTGGTTCATCTACATAAGGCGATGGCGAAAATAATTTGTCATAGACCAGATCCGTCATCCAGTCCAGATTGCCTGTGTAGATATTAAGCGGTCCGACATCGGTATGGAGTCCAATTGTCAGGTTGTCCACTCGATCGGCCGAAGTCGCCGCCTCTTCTCCTGTTACTGCTTTTTCTTCGCCGCAGGCTCCCAACATCAGCATTGTTCCTGCCAGCAAACACAAACCTCTCTTTTTCATCTCTAAATTCCCCTGCTTTCTTTATACTCTCTCGGTTACTTTCTCACTTAACTTATCATCAGTGAGAATGATTATCAATATCAACAAAGCATCCGATACTTGCCTTTTTGCAGCAGACACAAGCGTTTAGCGGCTCTTTATCAATTTTGCTTATGGCATTATAACGATTGCTTATAAAGGGTGCCGGTCATCTAAAAAAGTGCACCTTTTAACGGCCGAATACTTGGTTAAAGGGTTTAAAACATAGCGGCTGCCTTAAAATAAATAAAAAAACCTTCCCCCTATTCAGGAGGAAAGCTGTTCGGTTATGTGGCGGCAGTAAGCCTCTTCGGCTTCAGTTAGCAATTGAGTCGGGTCGATGACCAGACCATTTTCCCGCTTAATCCGCATTCCTTTAACACTGCGGCATACCAGCGTTGAATCTTTTGGAGACACTACTTTTTTCGGCATAAAAGAGACCGCGGCATTCTGTTCCAGTGCCTTCTTGATGATTTTGAAATCAGTCATCTGCATATAAAATACCGGAACTTCTTTCCCGCTCAATGCCTGTTTCACCAATTCCTGCAGATAAACGCTTTGCGTCAATAAAACCGGCATGTCTTTCAAGTCTTTTGCATAAATTACTTTTCGTTGTGCCAATGGATGTGCAGCCGACAATACCAGGTAAAGTTCTTCTTCAAAAAGCGGCTGGATCGTATAGGATTGCTGAATCTGCAGGTCAGAACGGTATATAGGCATGACCGCAAACTTAGCTTTCTTCTCGAACAGCTTTTCCCTTAACTCCTTATAGCAGAAGCCGTTGATTTCACATGGACATTTCCGGCAACACGAATGCTCTGCATCAAACAGTTCACAAAAGTAATTTTCAGCTATGTACTGGCTCATGTACAAAGAGACCGGCTCCTGAATCACAGCGGCTGAAGACATTCTGTCGTCCATCTCTTCAAACAGACCGATAAGCTGATCTGCATATTTCTTCAAAATGGTCCCCCGCTCTGTCAGGACAACTTGATGGTTTTTGCGGATCACCAGCTTGTCCTGATAATAATTCTCCAAAAATTTGATATGCTGTGTGACTGCAGGCTGTGAACAAAATAACATTTTAGCAGCTTCCGTATAGGATCCGCATCTGGCGAGTACAGAAAAGGTCTTTAGTTTGCTTAACATGACTCCTCCTTATAATTGAAAATGATTCTCATTATCATCCTTTAATTAGTTTATCGGATAATTTTACTTAACGCAATGAAATCCCTAAAAGAGAAATAATAAGGTTGAACATTTTGCGACATATTTCATCATAAAAAAAGAGAGCTGAAAATCAGCTCTCAAATGTTCCATATGTGATTTCGTCTTCATCTTGTGCATTGACGCCATTTTTTACATGGACGACAGTACGCAAAATCAATTTTGCTTTTGGATGATCCACTATCCAGCGTTCATCCGGCATGATTTCAAATTGCTGCATGACCGTTTCTTTTGATTTGACCGATCCCGCAAACTCCATCGATTGTTTTCCGATGACCGTTTCGTAAAAATCGAAATCGCTGTCGTCCCGTGTATCTTCGACTAGTTTGATGACGTTCAACTCTATGAAATCGATTGTTTGATCGCCGTCTCCACCGTCCAGATACACTGTGCCGTTCAATGTTTCGCCTTCTTCGAGATGCGGCATTTCGACTACCGTTTCGACTTTTAAAGACCCGATGCCGATTGATGATAAAAAATCTTTGAACTTCATAACGTAGAAACCCCCAACTTTTGTTAATCCTTATATACCACTATTATGCTGTTTTAAAACAATCTTATAGTTCTGTATAATCGTATTGATTTTCCAAATTGGTTTCATGTTTGTTGTAACGGCGTTTAAAGAGCCTATAAAAATGGGAAATCAAGACCCGAAGCAACGCATACATCGGAATCCCTAAAATGACGCCGACAACACCGAATAGCGACCCCGCTGTCAAAAGCACAAAGATGATCGTCACCGGATGGATAAATAATGTTTTTCCCATAACTTGTGGAGAAATCAAATTTCCTTCCACCAACTGCACAACCGTCCAGACAATTGCCAGCTTAACCAGCATGAAAGGGGATGTAACAAGTGCAATAATGGCGGCAGGAGTGATGGCAATAGCAGGCCCTATATAGGGCACAATGCTGGTCACCATGGCTAAAACCCCCAGCAGCAAGGCATAATCCATGCCAATGATCAGGAATCCGATATAAACCATGACACCAATGCAAAACGCTACAATCAGCTGCCCTTGTATGTAAGCCCCCAATTGCTTATCCGCTTCCGTGAATACTTCACGCGTATCGTCGCGGAATCTGGGCGGCAAGAGTTTGAGGAAATACTCCGGCAATTTCTCGCCGTCCTTCAACAGGTAAAACAGGATAAACGGAACGATGACCACCGATAAAATAACGCCAGTAATCGTGGAAATTAAACCAGTCACCCCTGTAATGATGCTGGTCACGGTATTTTGCAGGGTATCTGCAATATTGCCAGGCAATGTTGCAAGCAAGGTGTCGATTGTAAAGTTGGATTCACTGTAATAATCACCGATATACGAGGTTCTTAAAAAGGCATCCACATCCGTCAGCAATTGCATAAAATACGTCGGAAACTCTTCAATGAGTGTTTGGAATTGTGATTTTAAAAATGGAAATACCAAGACGATCAATAATGTAATCAGTCCGACCACGCCAAGAAAGATGATGAGGATCCCCCAAATGCGCGGAATTTTAAAATTCTCCAACATGCGCAACACCGGCCGCAGCAAGTAGAAGAGGATCAATGCCAACACAATCGGTAAGACTACGGTTTTCATGAATACGCTAAGCGGGTGGAAAATAAACGAAACCTCTTTGAAAGTGAAAACCACCAAGCCAAGCAGCAATAGCGTAATCAGCGTGAATATGGTATTTCTTCCGCCTAAAAAGCGAATGTAATTTGTAGCAAAAAACGATGGCTTGTCCTCTGGCTGCATAAGCTTCCCCTTTTCTTAATAGACTATCTACTTTCATATTATCATATCATCTGATAATTTAGTCTAAGGGTTGTGACAAATATTCACTTAAAGCCTGTTTGTTCTGTTCTACGTCAATATCGAGAACCGATCCTGCATGGGAGTAATTTCCGTAACTATAGCTGTTTTCAACAGGCAAAGTCAGACGGCCCACTTCCCCGCTTCCGCCGGTTGCCAACTGTGTCGCCAATTTCACTTGATCGGTCAGAGGCATATCCGTTTGGACATAGCCTTGCAAAGCTCCTGCCATTTTCGGGTATTTCGGAATCGCAGAAATGCTGATCAATTCGTCTTTCATGCCCGCAATCACTTGTTGTTGGCGCCGCACGCGGCCAAAGTCGCCTTCATCGTCTGCGCGGAAACGCGCATACCCTAAAAGCTCTTTGCCGTTCAGGTTCTGGACACCTGGCTCCAATGAGACCCCAATCCGTTTCGACATCGCTTTTTCCACATCGATTTCTACGCCGTTTGGAGCTGCCACATCAACCAGACTTTCAAAGCTTTCAAAATCAATTACTGCGTAATGATGAATTTCCACACCGAACATGTTTCTCAGCGTATCCGCCAGCAGATCCACACCGCCTTCACCGTGTTTTTCTCCTAAATAATAGGCCGTATTTAATTTATAGGATTGGTAACCGGGAATATCCGCATATATGTCGCGCATGAATGACGTCAGCTTGATTTCCCCATTTACTTTATCATGTGTAGCGAGCATCATTGTATCTGTGCGTGAAAATTCTTCTCCACGGGAATCGACACCCAATACCAGGATATTCTCGTAATCACCGTTTGCTTCATCTCCATCAAATGTTACTGGTTCTTGCTCGGTATTGTCTTCTGCTAAACTTACTCCACTTTTAAATTGTATGAATGCATAAGCACCAACTGCAATAAGAGCGACCATTAGCAGGAAGATGATGCCGCGCAGCCGTACTCTTCTTTTTCTGCGTCTTTTTCTTCTGACAGGTTGTAATTCTTCTTCCATAACAGATCTACTCCTTTCTAAACTTTTACGTCAATATGACGCGCGGGTATGCATTAAGTTTCAAGATTTTCTTTAAATAAATGAAAAGAATCAGGAATATAGGCTTTTTCTCATACGAAACCATTGGATTCATAAAAAAACTAATGCCCATTGTCGTTTGAAAGCCCACCTTTTGATTTCCAATGGTAAATTCATTGTAAATAAAACATTTTAATTGTCGTGAATCAAGCGGAGTGGTAAGATTTTTCTTACCTACTAAAAGATGATGTAGAAATTAGCTTTTCTTCCTATATAAACAGCAAGATGCCGAAAAGCCCAAAATCTCATCCGCAAAGTATAAAACAGGTTATCACTAATTCGAGAGGAGACATAATTATGACAGAAAAAGCGACATTCGCAGGCGGCTGCTTTTGGTGCATGGTCAAACCGTTCGATCAGTTTGACGGCATTGAACAGGTAGTTTCCGGCTATATCGGCGGGCATATCGAAAACCCTACATACGAACAGGTGAAATCGGGTACTACCGGACATATGGAAGCCGTGGAAATCACGTTCCAACCGGATATCTTCCCGTATGAACAATTGCTGGATATTTTTTGGCAGCAGATCGATCCGACTGACAACGAGGGCCAATTCCAGGATCGCGGCTCCTCCTACCGGGCTGCTATTTTTGTCCACAACGATCAGCAGCGGGCGCTGGCTAAAAAAACAAAGCAGGACCTTGATGCCAGTGGGCGTTTCGATAAACCTGTGGTGACAGAAATCTTGGATGCCGTCACTTTCTACAGAGCGGAAGAGTACCATCAGGATTTTTATAAGAAAAATGCCGAGCATTACAAAAAAGACCGTGAAGAATCCGGACGGGATGCATTTCTGTCCAATGCCTGGGAAAAAGTTGACGCTTGAAGCGTCAACTTTTTTTCCTCTCATTTATTGACGGATTATTCCGTCAAATCGCCCATTTACATTCGAATTAGGGAGGAACTCGATTGAAGCTTATAGAATCCATCGACCCGATTGTGATGCAATTAGTGATTTTACCGACAATAGTTATAGGAATCGGCATTCTGCTCGCTATCTTGACCAAAAGAATTTATGTCGGTCCAATTACTACGATGTTATTGACCTTAAGTTATAATTTTTGGTATTTCTCTTCATTTTTTCCGAATTCAAAACTGTCATTCACTATGGTTTCTTCCTGGTGCATCATTTTCCCGTTGATCTCGCTGTATCTTTCCTGGCTTTTTATCCTGCAGCCGAAAGCGATCAAAGAGTTCTTCCTCCCGGATATCAAGAAATAGCCTCTTTCTTATTAGTGAGCAGGAAAGCAAAAATGAACATCAGCACAATAAAACTAAGCAGCATCAACAACGTAATCGTGTGATTGCCTGTCTGGTCATAAACGATGCCAATCGTCAACGGCATGAAAGCCGAAATGATATAGCCGCCTGATTGCGTCATAGCCGTCCAACGATTGGCTTCATCAGCAGAAACGGTCTCATCAAGAGGCATCAATAAGGCAATCGGGAATAGCCCCCCCAGCGCAACACCGATAAAAGCAGCTGCGATCCAAATCGTGGCGAGACTTCCGAACATCAGCAGCAGTATCCCGATTGTGCCGGAAGCCAATATAATTACCGTCCACATGAAACGATTAGGAAATCGATTGAAAAATTGCGGAATGCTGATGCTGCCTGCAATCTGGACGGCAGTCATTAATGTCAGCACACCACCGGCTGCCAAGACCGACATTCCTTTTTCAATGGCGATCGGCGCTAGCCAGGTCAGCATAGAAAAGAATAATGCCGATTGGCAGCCGAAAAAGATCAGCATATACCAAGCCCGTTTATTTTTCCATGGCGATAAAGCGACAGCGCTGTCCCCTGCTATACTCTCCACTTTCACTTCAATCGGCTGTTTCACTTGCAGCCAAACGATGATAGCAGCTATCGACAAAAGGCTCCAACTTGCAATTGCCAGCGGCCAATCAGCAATCGTGTAAAAGACACCGGTCAAACCCGCGGACAAAGTCGCCCCGAGTCCCATTCCGAACGAATAGACTCCAATCAATGCAGCAGTACGCAATGGAAAATCACGTTTAATCATGGCAGACAGCAAAGGTCCAATAATAGCGATCGCCAAACCAATGATAAAAGCG
Organism: Planococcus sp. APC 3900; assembly: GCF_030407735.1. Lineage (NCBI taxonomy): Bacteria > Bacillati > Bacillota > Bacilli > Caryophanales > Caryophanaceae > Planococcus > Planococcus sp. APC 3900. The sequence goes on from NZ_JASDCT010000005.1 coordinate 82,490, forward strand.
GTGCCAAGCAGAACCGGATAAGTTGGCCAAAAGCCTCTGACTAGCGTAAACAGTCCGATTGCCATTAATAATAATGCGATTGAACGCTTTAAGCCGAACTTCCGACCAAACCATACAGCCAGTGGCGCAAATAACCCCATGCAAAAAACCGGAATCGCCGTCAGCAAACTGACTTCGCTATTGCTTAGATTTAAATCTGCACGTATAGGCTCGAGCATCGGGCCGATGGACGAAATGGCTGGCCGCAGGTTCAAGGCAACGAACAATATGGCCACTATCATCAATCCCAATGTTGATTTCTTTTGCTTTTCAACCACGTTTTTTCCTCCTGTTAACTAACTCAAATATGTATAGCTTGTTCCATGGAGCAGGCCGCTGCCTTCCACTCCTTCTTCCCCCAGCGGGCTCGCGCCCAATCCTCTCGCCTGCTACGTAAAAACCGGTGCTCCTGCATCGCAGCGCTAGCTTTGTCTAAGGAGTCTCCGCTGTTTGGCTCTGTATCTCTAGCGTTTTTTCTCAGCGCGAGGCGGTGTCTCAAATATTATTCCTTTAGCTCAACTACCTATACTAAACGGGCATATTACTGTTTAAATGGTTTTCAAATTAATGCCTTACGCCAAACTTGTGTTCTCACCCTTGCATCATTTAAAATGGAGGTGTGAAAGGCGGGTAGTCAATGAAGCTCGTAAACTGGAGTTACGCAAAACGCTATAACATAAAAGCGATTTTCGATGAGTTTCCGCATGTCGTTGTCTTGTTCCGCCAAATCGGCGGCTACTACTTTATCTATTCGATGAAAGGCCTAACCCCCGAACATATTCCCGGGCGGCGCGAATATGTTCGGATGGAGTATTTGCTTAACAAGGAACTTGGATTGTTGGAAGCTTATTTGGAACGCAAAACGAGGTAAAATAAGCTTATATTTTTAGTTTATCCGAGACCACGGGCGATTGCTATCGATTTCCGTGGATTTCGTGGTATACTCTTCTTATTGTGAAATTTAGGAGGTACGTATAAATGATAGCTGTAAATGATGTGAGTCTTCGCTTTGGTGACCGCAAACTATTCGAAGATGTAAATATTCAATTCAACCCCGGCAATTGCTACGGATTGATTGGTGCCAATGGTGCCGGCAAATCGACGTTCATCAAAATTCTGTCAGGTGATCTTGAAGCGCAATCCGGAAATGTCTACATGGGATCAGGCGAACGCCTTGCTGTTCTAAAGCAAAACCATTTCGAATACGAAGAGTACGCGGTTCTGGAAACCGTCATTATGGGACATAAGAAATTATATGAAGTCATGTCCGAGAAAAATGCCATCTACATGAAAGAGGATTTCTCTGATGAAGATGGGATGCGTGCAGCCGAGCTCGAAGGCGAATTCGCTGAATTGAACGGTTGGGAAGCTGAATCTGAAGCGGCTATTTTGTTGCAGGGCCTTGGCATTTCTGAAGACCTCCATGACAAGAAAATGTCCGAACTTTCCGGTTCCGATAAAGTGAAAGTGCTTTTGGCACAAGCTTTGTTCGGCAAACCTGATGTTCTCTTGCTGGATGAGCCTACCAACCATCTGGACTTGAAAGCCATCCAATGGCTTGAAGAATTCCTGATCAACTTTGACAACACCGTCATCGTTGTCTCGCATGACCGTCACTTCCTCAACAAAGTATGTACGCATATTGCCGACCTTGACTTCGGAAAAATTCAATTGTATGTAGGAAACTACGACTTCTGGTACGAATCAAGCCAATTGGCAACACGTTTGGCATCGGATCAAAACTCGAAGAAAGAGGAGAAGATCAAAGAGCTTCAAGCCTTTATCGCCCGCTTCTCCGCAAACGCTTCGAAATCGAAGCAAGCGACGTCACGGAAGAAAATGCTTGATAAAATCGAGCTGGATGATATCCGCCCTTCTTCACGTAAGTATCCGTTCGTCAACTTCACCATCGGCCGGGAAATCGGCAACGATGTGTTGACTGTCAAAGATGTCAGCCAAACTGTTGACGGCAATAAATTATTGAACAATATCAGCTTTAACTTAAACAAAGACGACAAAATCGTCTTGATCGGTGATCCGCTTGCAAAATCAGCGCTTCTGCGTATTCTCGCAGAAGAAGACCAACCGGAATCCGGTTCGGCTCGCTGGGGAGTTACGACTTCACGCGCTTACTTGCCGATCGACAACACTTCCTATTTTGAAGGAAGCGAAACGTCATTGGTCGACTGGCTTCGCCAGTACTCACCAGAAGACGAAAGCGAAACCTTCCTTCGCGGCTTCCTCGGCAGAATGCTGTTCTCCGGCGAAGAAGTGAAAAAGAAACCTTCTGTTTTATCCGGTGGCGAAAAAGTACGCTGCATGCTTTCAAAAATGATGCTGTCGCACGCTAACGTCCTGTTATTGGATGAACCGACCAACCACTTGGATCTTGAATCGATCCAGGCTTTGAACAATGGCATGATCGCCTTCAAAGGCGCTATGGTCTTCACTTCCCATGACCATCAGTTTATCCAGACAGTTGCAAACCGCGTGATTGAAATCCGTGAAGACGGAACGATCCTCGACAAGCAATTGACTTATGATGAATTTTTGGAATGGAAAGATACACAAGGCATCACCAACTAATCCAACTACCCGCAACAGCCCGCTCGGTTAAACGAGCAGGGCTGTTGCTTTTTTAATACAGAAAAACAGGCAAAACCGCGGATGTCTTCACATCCTTGGCTTTGCCTGTTGGTTTTATTTGGTGAAACGTTTCACTAAACGGCCTGCAGGCAATTTGGAAACGTATTTATTTCCTGAGTTGGAGACTTTTTTGACAAGCGCCAATAAATCTTCATCTCCTGCCCAATGCTCGGTGATGACTTCTGTCGGGAATTTATTTAAAAGCGTATTGATGACAAATACGGCCACGACAACATCGTCGAGAAATCCGCCTGGCCCTACAAGAATTTCCGGCATAAAATCAATCGGTGCGATAAAATACATAATACCGGCACCAACTGCCGCTTTGCTCTTCGCATCAATCCGTCCGTCCAGCATCATCTTCGTCAGCAAGTGAAAAAGGTCTGGAGCGAAAAGAACATATCCGCTGACTGTTCCAACCACTCCGGGTTTATTGTCTACCCATTTCTGGACTTTCGCCCGGAGCTTCTGGTAGAAATCCTGTTGTTTTTCTTCGCTTGGCATCGGTTTTTTTAAGTATTCATTCGTCATTTGAATGTCCCCCCTCCATCTTACTTCTGTGCAACTATCACTTTTGGCTTGACCATCAGAATACCAATGTTACATTTGTCGCTACACGCTCTTTATCGGCTACGCCTTGATAGACGGTGAATTTCACCGGTTGTCCAGGATTCAGTTTCCGGAGGCCATCTACATTGATATTGATCTCTTCGAAAAAGAAATCTTCGCCGTTGTCTCCAGTAATCATGCCTACACCTTTGGTTTCATCAAACGATTTTACTTTGCCTTCCATACTTAAAACCTCCCATATTCTCGTTATCCAGTCTTTTATTTATACCCTGACAAGTCTGAATAAAAACCTTCACGGCAAGAACCGGGAACAAATGGACTTCCTTCACTTCTTTAAAGAAAGGAGTAGAATGAAATAAAGAACCCGGAGCAGGAAAAGCATACAGGATTTTCGCTGAATTGATGCAAAAAAAGAACCACTCTGGAGAGAGTGGTTCTTGGACATTAGACTTTAGTTACGTTAGTAGCTTGTGGTCCGCGGTTTCCTTCTTCAACTTCGAATTCAACGCGTTGTCCTTCGTCAAGTGTTTTAAAGCCTTCGCCTTGGATAGCTGAGAAGTGTACGAATACATCGTCTCCGCCTTCAACTTCGATAAACCCGAAGCCTTTTTCTGAGTTAAACCATTTTACTGTTCCTTCTTGCATGTAAATTACCTCCTGTGGTAAAAAAATTTTCAATATGGAATCTTTTCAAATAAAAAAATTCACATATTCCCAAAAGTACCATCACTTGCTGATCACTTTTGGGAATGCGTGAATAGCGGTAATTGGTCAAGATTTCATGTTGTTACTATCAGTATAGCAAATTGACTACAAAAGTCAAATAAATCTAAAAACTTATCTTTGGAACCCCATCCACTAGCCATATAAGACTATGAAAAATCTGCAGATCTTCTTCGCACTTTTCGCAATATTCCATTTCTTCCTCATTCCAGTAAGCATCAAAAGCTAAATCCCGTTTTTCATGATTGGCAAATTGCAGACTGAAAGCCTGCTTCTGTTCTTCCAAATAACGCTGTGCTTCCTCGTCAGAAGAGAATTGTTGAAGAGAGACGATTTTTTCTTTCCAGTCATCAAACATCCACCAAGGTTCATAATCTGCTCGAGTGTAGACAATTTCATGCATAGTTCCAGCCCCATTTCTTCCTAATTAGCATTTTGCCAAATATTTTACAGCTTGTAAAGCGTTTTGCATGATATTTTCAAGAGATTCGAAAGTTTGTATTGACATGCAGTTTCACGTAAAATATAAGGTAGAGCAAGCACCGAAACGAAACTTTTCGGTGTCCAGGACGTATAGTTAAGTAGCAATAAAGGAGGTCCATTGCATGAAGCCCTTAAAGCCGATTGAAAATTTCATCAAAAGGCAATCCGTCAGCCTGCCTCTCATGACTGTGATGTTTCCGGTCCTTTATTTGGGTGCAGAGATCGGATTGATCGCATCTGGAGCCGTGGCAGCTGGAACCTATCTTGCCAGCAACACGACCATCAAGCAAGTTCAACTCTCATCAGACTCCAAAAATCTCGGGATGACCCGCAGTGAATTTAAAAATGTCAGAAACCAGATAAAAGAAGGCAAAGATAAAATCAAACAGCTTCAAAGCAATTATTATAAAGTCCGTTCCATTTCATCTTTCAAGCAATTGATGGATATGACAAAGATTGCGAATAAAATCATTACAGTGGTCCAACAAAACCCCAGAAAATTCTACTTGGCTGAGCCGTTCTTCTATTCCCATCTGGATTCAGCGATTGAATTGACGGAGAAATACACTTTATTGGTTGGGCAGCCTGTCAAAGACCGCGACATGCGCGTCGCTTTGCAGGACACCCGGGAAATGCTGTTGTCGCTCAATAAAGTGATGGAACAAGATCTGAAGCAAGTTCTATCCAGCGATGTCGAAAGACTCCGTATGGAATTGGATTACGCCCAATTGGCTGTCGATAAGCACAATAACAAGCAACAGAAATTACTCGTTCAGCCAGAGCCTGAACACGAGGGAGACGTGGAAGATGACAGAGAAACCATCAACTCGAAGTGAATTGGATGATTTATTGGAATCGCCTTTTGGCATGCAATTGGAAAAGCAGGAGCAGTCGGTAGCTGAACAGGCAGAAGGGCGCCCTGTCGCTTTAATGGATCGCTTAACGAAAGAAGAGCAAGCGAAAGCACGGGAGCTCGCCAAGCAAATTCCCGTCGGCAATAACGAAGCGATTCTCACATACGGTGCCAATGCCCAAAATCAGCTGAGCCAGTTTTCGCATAAAATGCTCGATCATGTGCAGCGCAAAGACATCGGCCCTGTCGGTGACGTGCTCCACGATCTAATGAAGAAACTGGAAGAACTGAATCCTGAAGAATTGACGCAAGGGAAAAAATCAGGCATCCGCAAGCTTTTTTCGAAAGCCAAGTATTCAGTTCAGGAAATGATGACCAAATACCAGAAGCTCAGCACACAAGTCGACCGCATCAGCATCCAGCTCGACCATTCCAAACGCGGACTGCTTGATGATGTCCAGATGCTTGAGCAACTCTATGACCAGAACAAAACGTATTTCCAGGCATTGAATGTCTATATCGCTGCTGCTGAATTGAAGCGCGATGAAATCATGAGCGAAACGATCCCTGCCCTCCGCAAAAAAGCAGAGAGTTCTCAGGATCAAATGGTTTATCAGGAAGTCAACGACATGATGCAATATGTCGACCGTCTGGAAAAACGGCTGTATGACCTGCAGCTGTCGCGCCAAATCACCATCCAAAGCGCACCGCAGATCCGAATGATTCAACAGACCAACCAAACCTTGGCGGAAAAGATCCAGTCATCCATCATGACGTCGATTCCATTATGGAAAAACCAAATCGCCATTGCGTTGACCTTGAATAAACAGATGAAAGCTGTCGAAGCGCAAAAACAAGTTACGTCTACCACCAATGACCTGCTTTTGAAAAACTCTGAGATGCTGAAGATGAATTCGATTGAAACTGCCCGTGAAAATGAGCGTGGCATCGTTGAAATCGATACGTTGAAGAAAACGCAGGAAAACCTGCTCGAAACCATCGAAGAAACATTGAAGATCCAAGCGGAAGGCCGCAGAAACCGCAAAGCCGCCGAGCTCGAAATCGGCCGCATGGAAGAAGACTTGAAACAGCGCCTTCTGGCGATCCACGATGGCAATGAAAACAACCAATAACAGCAAATCCCCGGAAGCTCCATCGCTTCCGGGGATTTTTTTCTGTGTTTTATTTGTATGGAAAGTATTTCAACAGATTCAGCAAGTATTTGAGTGCCAACGGAAAGTATTCCGGCTATTTTGGAAAGTATTTTATGCTTGTCGGAAAGTAAATCCTTATATTGGAAGTCAATCTTCGAAAAGGCCCGTATTAGCCGGAAACAATGAAAAATCATCCCGCCTGGATCACCAGATGCAAACTCCTTTTCAGCAGGCGCAGCGTCTGTTCGACAAATTGTTCGAGAGAATCGGCACTGACGGATTTATTGCCATACATCATCCGGTAAAACGCCGCTTGTTCTTCTGTAATGGAATCGCCGCTCAAAAACAGATGCAGCACTTCAATGCCTTGCTTTTTCGCCTCCGAAACAGCGTTTGCCGTATCCACTACGCCGTTTTCAGCGTAATTGTAGGCAGATGGCTCCCCATCGGAAAAGACCAGTAAAAAGCGGTGTTTTTCGGTCCGCCGTTTCAGCCGGCTGTTCATCCAGCGTATGGCAAAACCATCCCGATTGTCTTCATGCGCATCCAGTGAGGCAATTTCCTGTGCATGGTCTCTGCCCCGGTCTTCGAATTTATGCATCCACTGAAAATAATTCGGCTGTTCGGCATCACTTGCCTCGTACGCATCTTCATAGAACAGGACGATTTCATGAGGCACATCCAAGCCTCTTAACACATCGTGGAAAAGCAGGACAGCCTGCTTGGTCTCATCCAGCTTGTCGATCATGGAAGCCGAGCCATCAATCAACAGACAGAAGACCGCATCCAGTTCTTTGGAAGGCGCTGTTTTCCGGTAGAAAGGTTTAGGCCGTTCTTCAATCACCAACGGCATCAGTTTTTTCGACAGCCTGCCTGCGTTCAAATTGCTGCGGACTCCTTCCTGCCTTTGCGTCATGCGCTTTTTCAATTCTTTCAGCAAAGCCCGCACATACGGTGCTTGTTTGTTTCGCCAGGCTTCGATCTCCAGGCGATGGTCTCTTTCTGCCAGCAACCTGGACTCGTGGTATACGACCTGATCATTGGCAGATCCGAATCGACCTTCCGCTTTTTTCGGCTTGCTTGCCATCTGCCGATCTTCTGCATCACTGTCTTCCAAATGTTCTCCGCTTGAATCTCCTTTGGCGGTCTGTTGGACGTCTGCTGTGCCTTCTTCTTCCCTGCCGCCTTCTGCCAATTGGGAATCTCCACGTTCGAGCTCAAACTCCATTGCTGGCGCTTCGCTCTTTTCAGTCTCCCTGTGCCAGGCTTGGAACCATTCCTCAATGGTCTCAATTTCTTCAGGTTCTTCTGACTCTTCGGCATCAATGCCTTCGTGATAATGAAACGGCGGAGCTTTATCTGCTGCCTCGCCAAATGTGTAGTACGTATGCAAAGCATCCGACTCCAGCAGAAATTCAACCCGGTCCATAATCCGATTCACTACTTTTACGGAGTCCATCGTCGTTCTTGCATCAAATAACTCGGTCCAGATGAATGATAAAGCATTGAAACGCTCTCCAGCATTCACTTCGACACCGCGCAAACTCAAATAAGCCGCATTGATCAACAAATCGCTTGTAAAGCCTTTTTTCAGATTCTGCTGGAATTGATCTTCGTGATAATCGGTGTAAACAGCTTCCCTCGTATCGAAAGCTGCAGCCGTTCCGGGACGTGCCGCTTTTATCTTCTCGGACAGCCGAAACTCTTCTGCACACAATAATAATTGTTCCCTTAAACTCGGCAAAGCGGTATCCACTTGTTTGAAACGGCGCCATGCACCGAAGCTGAAATCGCGCCAATAGCCTGCTGCCATCAAATAGATATCCGACAAGTAACCGTTGCGCTCGATCCGTTTTGTGCGGTGCCGCCAAAACACACTGATGGACATGGCGGATTCAGATGGCCGCAGTTCCACCAATTTGCGTGTCGTCAACTTCAAATAAGGGGCATCCGCCAACGCACCGGCAAGCAACTCCATTTGATGAAGCATTTTCGTATCGATGGTTTCGTTATTGAATTGGATAAAGCGATTGACTGATGCCATCTTTTCCACCTACTTTTTCCAAGTATGAGCCAAGTCCATGAACAAATCGCGTTCACTTTCATCTTCCAACTTTTCGGCAATCGCGTATCGCACGGCGCGCAGCGGATCCATGTATTGGGCCAGTGCCGTAGCATCCAGCAAACTGCGGATCGAAGCGGCTTCTTCCGACAACAAACCATTCTTCACTTGCTTCATCAAGTCTTCCGCCAGATTCAGCATAAACGACTTCAGAGTTGCGTCTGCATCCGGAAATTCACGGTTCCAAAGCTCTGCAAGCTGCTGGCCGGTCAAATAAGGAATCGGATACGCAATAAAGCGGTTCTTCAACGCTTCATTCATCGGTGCCGTGCCGATATAGCCTTCATTGATCGCTGAAATGACGCCGAAATCCGGATGGGCTTCAATCACTTCTCCGGTAAACGGATTGGTCATCATGCGGCGATGATCCAGCGCGCTGTGCAGAATCGGCAGCGTTTCGGCTTTGGCCATATTGATTTCATCAATATATAGGAAATGGCCTTTTTTCATGGCAGTTACGACAGGCCCTTCTACAAACTCGATAACGCTTTGGCCATCCCGCTGCACCAAAGTCTTAAAGCCCAATAGCGCTTCAGCATCGAGGTCAACCGAGCAGTTGATGCTTTGCATCGGCTGTCCGAAAAGAGCCGATATGCTTTCAGCCAGCTTGGTCTTGCCTGCTCCGGTCGGCCCTTTCAGCAATACAGGCTTGCGCAATACCACTGCTGACAGAATATCCTGCCAGAGATGGTTATCGGGAGCAATATAACCCGGCTTTCCGATTAATTTAGTGTAATCTTCATGTCTCCGTTCTTTACGCTTCGTGATATCCTGTTCAATCAATGACATTCTTATTCCTTCTTTCCACAGAAAAAGCCGATGTGAATCCATCGGCTTTTTGACATTCTTTATGGCTGGCAGCAGCCAATTGTACCGGCAAAAGTCGCCGCTATTCGGTTGTCCCGCATTAACGGGCAGCAATGGAAAAAATTCTCTCTATTGCTGAAGATTTCTTTTGATCACTCGAAATACGTTTTGTAGAATCCGCCAATTTTGCCCGTGTTATCCACGACAAAAATGAATTCTTCGGTTTCGTTTTTCACTTCGTATTCTTTGCCTACAGTCAGCACATTGGAAACCAAAAACTTAGCTGCGTCGGTATGTTTGCATGTGACCGTTTTGATTGTTTCTTTTTCCAGCCATTCGTTGTGAATCATCGTCCTCATCCTTTTCTATCTGTCTATCCTTCAGTATAAGGAAAACCCCGGTTAATTTCAAACCGGCTCCTGAAAATCTATTGTTCCTGCACCACCGATATACCTAAAAGATAAAACACCTTAATTTTCGAGACGTTTCACTTTTTCGTAAACTTTGCGCTATACAAATAGCGCAGCAGGGCCGCTACTACAATAAGGACCGACACCAAGACCAAAAAACCCTGCAGGTGTTCAAGAATGGTCTGATAAGCATAAGGGAACATCCTGCCAATATTAAAGTAGATGAACATCCAGACAAAGCCGGCTGTATAAGCAAACATCAAATAGCGCATAAATGGAAAGCGGTTGGCTCCGACGACATATGGCATAGCCCAACGGATTCCCGGCAGGAAAAAACTGAAAGCGATCGCCCATTCCCCATGCTTTTCAAGAAAAGCACTAAAGCGGCTGATTGGGCCATGCAGGCGCGTCTTGTTCAATCGGTTCAACAGCCGGTGCCCCAAACTGCGGCCGATAAAGTAGGCAAACGTATTACTGGTGACCAAACCCAAATAAGCGGAAAGAAAAGCATAGACCGGCTTAAAATAACTGATTTCCGTCAACACGCCTGAAAATGCCGCAGCCACTTCATTGGGAATCGGCAGTCCGAACAGCAACAGCCAATTAAAGACGAACATGCTGAAATAACCGTATTCCTTCACTAATTCAATAAAAAATGAGATATCCATGGATTTCTACCGCCTTTAGGCTGTTCTTATCCTTATGATGACAAAAAAAAGATAGTCCTGCAATGCAGGACTATCAGAGTGATCAATTCTTAAGATTCAAGCAACAAATCTTCAGGGTTTTCGATCATATCTTTAACCATTTTCAAGAAGCCTACAGAATCGCTTCCGTCAATGACACGGTGATCATAAGAAAGTGCAACGTACATCATCGGACGGATTTGGACTTCGTCGCCGATAGCAACAGGACGTTTTTGGATTGTGTGCATTCCAAGAATACCAACCTGTGTTCCGTTCAAAATCGGTGTAGACATCAATGATCCGAATACCCCACCATTAGTGATCGTGAATGAACCACCTGACATATCAGCAATTGAAAGCTTTTTATCGCGTGCTTTAGTCGCAAGTTCACCGATAGTTGCTTCAATTTCAGCGAAGTTCTTTTTGTCCGTGTCGCGAACGATCGGTACAACAAGGCCTTCTTCAGTTGAAACAGCAATCCCGACATCATAGAACTGTTTCAGAAGGACATCTGTCCCGTCCAATTCAGCGTTGACATATGGGTATTTTTTCAATGCAGCTGTAACAGCTTTAGTGAAGAATGACATGAAGCCAAGTTTCACGTCGTTATTTTTAAGGAATTGGTCTTTTTTGCGGCTGCGCAATGCCATCACGTTTGTCATGTCAATTTCGTTGAATGTAGTCAACATGGCAGTTGATTGTCTTACTTCAAGCAGACGTTTTGCAATCGTTTGACGGCGTCTTGTCATTTTTTCACGGATGATGCGGCCATTTTCTTCATCAGAAGAAGGAGCTGCAGCTTTTGGTGCTTCCGCTTTTGCAGCAGGAGCGCTTGCAGCCGGTTTTGATCCGTGAGCTTCTACGTCCTGAACGCGTACACGGCCCATTGGGTCAACTGGCGTGATAGCAGCCAAGTCGATTCCTTTTTCGCGTGCTAATTTGCGTGCAGCAGGGCTTGCGATTGTCCGGTCAGAAGAAGATTGCTCTTCAGCCGCTGGATCTTTTTCAACAGGCTCTTGAGTTGCAGGAGCTTCTGTTTTAGCTGGTTCTTCGGATTTTTGTGGAGCTTCTTCAGCTTTAGGTGCTGCAGCTTCGCCAGAACCTTCGCCGACGATTGCGATTACTTGTCCAACTTCAACTGTATCGCCTTCTTGCGCTAAATGTTCTTGAACGACTCCAGCTTCTTCGGAAATAACTTCAACGTTAACTTTATCCGTTTCCAATTCAACGATGAATTCTCCTTTTTCAACTGTTTCGCCTGGCTGTTTAAGCCACTGAGCGATTGTTCCTTCTGTAATCGATTCTGCTAATTCTGGTACTTTGATCTCTGCCACAAAAAATTCCTCCTTAGATTATCCTTACAATTTAGCTAATGCTTCATCAATGATGCGTGCTTGTTCAACTTTATGCGCTTCTCCATCGCCTTCTGCAGGGCTTTGGCGCTGAATACGTCCGTAATATTTCACTTCTTTGCCGTCTGCCGCTTCACGCAGGTATGGATCCGCAAATGTCCATGAACCCATGTTTTGAGGCTCTTCCTGTACCCAAGCCAATTCCTTGGCATTCGGGTAACGGTCAACGATGGCTTTGATTTTTTCGGATGGGAATGGATACAGCTGCTCGACGCGGACAATATGCGCCCACTCGTAGCCTTTTCCATCTTTTACCCGTTCTGCTAAATCAATCGCCATTTTCCCGCTCGCAAACAGAATGCGTTTCACTTTTTTAGCATCTTTGCCCATGTTCGGTTGTTCGATGATTGTCTGGAAGTTGCCTTCTGTCAAATCAGCTACATCCGCACCAACTAGAGGGTGACGAAGCAACGATTTCGGTGAAACGATGATTAATGGGCGAATCGACTCTTCTCCAAGCATTTTAGCCTGACGGCGTAAAATGTGGAAATAGTTTGCTGCACTTGAAAGGTTTGCAACCGTCCAGTTGTTTTCAGCAGCCATTTGAAGGTGTCTTTCCAAGCGGGCACTCGAGTGCTCAGGTCCTTGTCCTTCATAGCCGTGCGGCAATAGCATGACCAATCCGGATTTTTGTCCCCATTTTGCGCGTCCCGCTGAAATGAACTGATCGAACATCATCTGTGCCATGTTGGCGAAATCGCCGTATTGGGCTTCCCAGATGACAAGCGCTTTGTCGTTTTCAACATTGTAGCCATATTCGAAGCCAAGTACAGATGCTTCACTAAGCGGGCTGTTGTAGACGACAAACGATGCTTTAGCATCTGAGATGTGATGCAACGGCACAAGTTCATTGCCGTTCTTTTCATCATGCAGTACAAGATGGCGATGAGCGAATGTTCCGCGCTGCGCATCCTGGCCAGTCAAACGAATCGGATTGCCTTCTTGCAGGATCGTACCGAATGCAAGCGTTTCAGCATGTGCCCAGTCAATCTTGCCTTTGCCGTTGAACGGATCTTCACGGCGTTTCAGAATGCGCGCCAACTTGCCGAATGCAGAGAAATCACTTGGCCAAGACAGCAATTCTTCGTTCATCTTCGTCAGAACATCTTTGTCGATGCCTGTCGGAACTTCAGGATAGCCATTCAAGACGCCGTCAGGAATCTCGACTTTCGGGAAATCCGCAGATTTATTTTCTTTGACTCTATCGTAAGCTTCCTGCATTTCTTTCTGTATATCTGCATCAAGCTGTTTAACATCGTCTTCAGCTAATACGTTTTCTGCTGACAGCTGTTTTCCGTAAATTTCACGGACTGTATCGTGCTGGTGGATGCCATGGTACATCGTTGGGTTTGTCACCAACGGCTCATCCATTTCGTTATGGCCATAACGGCGGTAACCGATCAAATCAATCAGAATGTCTTTGCCGAATTTCTCACGGTATTCAAACGCCAACCGTGCCACAGCGACAACCGCTTCTGGCTCATCTGCATTGACGTGGATAACAGGAACTTCATAGCCTTTTGCAGGATCTGAAGAATAATGCGTCGATCTTGAATCAAACTGCTCTGTCGTAAAGCCGATCAGGTTATTGGCGATGATGTGGATTGATCCACCTGTCTGGTAGCCTTTAACACGGCTGAAGTTCAACGTTTCAGTCACGATGCCTTGGCCAGGGAATGCCGCATCCCCGTGAACAAGAATCGAGTAGGATTTATTAGGATCCATAGCTGCTACACCAGGTTTATCCGTAAGCTCTTGCGCCGCACGTGTCTGTCCTGCAACGATCGGGCTGACGATTTCAAGGTGTGAGGGATTATAGGCAAGTTTGATACTTGTCCCTTTTTCCGATTTAAAGGCTGCGCCCATATGGTATTTTACATCCCCGAACCAGCCTTTGGTGATTTGAAGTGAGCCGTCTTCTGGAAGGAATGCGTCATCTCCAACATGCGCAAAACCGGCAAACATCATTTCATACGGTTTGTTCAAGATATGCGTAAGCACATTTAAACGGCCGCGATGCGCCATTCCGATCATGATGTCTTGAGTGCCCGCAGACTCAGAAAGTCGGACCAGTTCATCCATCAACACAACAAGTGAATCCACGCCCTCAATAGAAAAGCGTTTTTGGCCGACAAACGTGCGATGTACAAACTTCTCGAAGCCTTCTACACGCGTCAACAAGTCCAAGACTTGTTTCTTTTTGTCTGCATCCAACTTGGGTTTGACTTCCCCAGCTTCAATTTTTTCTTGCAGCCAGCTGCGTTCCTGCGGCTGGATTACATGGGAAAATTCAAAAGCGACTTTATCCGTATAAAGCGATTTCAAATAATTAACCGCTTCCAGACCGTTTGCAATGCCGTTTGGTGCATTAGTCAGAAGTAATGATACCGGTACTTCTTTTAAATCCTGTTCAGTCAAGCCGTATGTAGAAGGCTCCAGACGTGAAGTATCTTTGGGCTGATCTTTCAGCGGATAGATATCCGATGCCAGATGGCCATGAGCGCGGATTGCTTCAGCCAATTGAACAGCAGCCAAGACTTTTTGGAAATTATTAGGTTCAACAGTTTCTGCAACTGCAGTTTGTTGACCTGTGGTTGCTTCAACAGGTGGCCCATACTGTTTGAAAAGCTCAACGTATTCTGGATCAAGTAATTCCGGTGATTCTTGATACAGGTCATACATTTCCATTATGTACCCTAAGTTAGGACCAGTAATGGAACTCCATGGGGATTTTGCATCTGAATAATTGCTAGACATTAAAAAAACCTCCAACTATTTGTTTGACGGCAGTCACTTAATTTGTATATGTCTTGTCTATATTATCACGCATCCCACTAGACATAAAGCAGAAGGCGTTTTAGCAAGAAAAGTTTAAAATTCCCTATCAATCTTACTACTTCCCCAATAAAAAACAAGGCTTTTCGTGAAAATTTTCACACAGTCTGATTTAAATCGTTTTTATCCATTTTATAGGTTCCTTTTTGCATCCGAACCTTGCCGTTAAAGGGATGAGTACAGGAAGAAACTCCCTTTTCCGCTGCTTTTAGCTAAGTAGAGGGCGGCATCTGCTTTTTTGACCAATTCTTCAAAATTATTGCCGTGCATCGGAAAAATGGAAATGCCGGCCGATGAAGTCGGGGTGAACCAATGGCCATTGATTTTCCAGCCTTCTGAAAGTGCGTGATTGATGCGGCTGATGACTTTTTCAATCAGCACTTGGCTTTCTTCCGGTGCCAGGCCGAACAGTGCGACCAGAAATTCATCGCCTCCGACACGTGCAACCAAATCTTCTTTGCGGATGCTGTTTTTTATCGCCTGGCCGAAATGGTAGATGAAATCGTCGCCGACGTCATGGCCATATTGGTCATTGATGGATTTAAAATCGTCTCCATCAATGTACAGAAGGGCAATGTATTCTCCTTTTTCAGCCGCTTCTTGTTTCAGCTTTTCAAATTGCTGAACCATCATTCGCCGGTTCGGCAATTTCGTCAAGCCGTCATGATAGGCCATATAACGGAGTTGCTCTTCCAACTGTTTGCGTTCCGTCACGTCAAAAAGAATCGACAAGACTTGATAAATTTGTCCTTCCACATCAATCAACGGAATGATTGTGGCATCTACCCAGAACAGAACGCCATTTTTCTTCAAGCTGCGGATCTGCCCGCGCCAAATTTTCCCTTTCCAGACAACCGCGCGGATTTTTTCATATTCTTCCGTCGATATGACCGCTTTTCCTATGGTAGAGATGTTGACGCCGATCAATTCTTCCGGCTGGTATCCTGTGAGTTCACTAAAATTTTCATTAACGAATTCTATGTTACCAGATACACTCCACATCGCGACAAGTGCTGCGTAATTAAGTGCATCCTTGTAGCTCTCCAGAATATTCTCGGTTTTTTTGAGTTCATTCCTCAAAAGCAGTTCACTGGTCAATTCCCTTAATACGACATGAAATGCCCGAATGATGCCATTTTCATTGATGGGTGAATAGCTGGCTGAAAACTTCGCTACCGTACCATCCTGCTTTCGTCGTTTCATAATCAGCGAAGTGCTTTTTGCGCCCGGTTTAAACTGTTCCAGCAGAAGTTTGCCGGGTCTGAACAGCTCCTTATGGTCATCAGAGAGCTCATCGTAATAACGGTTGACCCATTCATCCTTCTTCACTCCGAACGCTTTTTCATAAGCCGGATTCAAGTCAATGACCATATACTCGGCCGATATCATAATCATGGGATCCACAGAGTTTTGAACCAGTGACTCGTAGAATAAATAATCTTCTTCTATTTTCTTCTGCGCTGCTACATTTTTCGTTACCGCCAGCACAAATCGCTGCCCTTTGAAATCAATGGGCGTCAATTCGGTTTCCATCGCGGTCTCACGGTCGCTGAATAAACTGTAATCGCGGTATATATGGTTCTTGCCCGCTTTCAATGCAATCAGGTACTGTTTTTTGATCTCCCTTGTCAGCTCAGGCGGCATGCTGTCTTCCAGCGTCGTGCCCACCAATTCTTTCTTGAAAATATTGAAACATACCGGATTGACGTAGACATACTCAAACGTCTCATCGATCTGTTTCATAAAATAGACCGGATCTTTTGATTTTCTGTAGAGCAGATCCAGCTGTTCTATTGCAAAAGGGTTAGGCATCCGTTTCACCGCTTTCCATCATACGAATTGTTTAGAGACAGTTGATACCTCTTCAATAAATTCATTATAACGTCGCTGTTCTTCTAAAGATTCGCTTGAAAGGATTCGACTGTCAGTTCCGGCTCCTTGCCAGTCGAATTTGGCTGTCGACAAATAAGTCGCATTGCCTGTCAATTGAAGGCGGATGTCATCTCCTTCGACAGCCACCGCACATTTGACCATTCCTCCAGGATTGTAAACAGCCACATCGCCATACGGCACCAGGCCTGCCATGCAGCTGATCATCGCCGAAGCTGTCATCGCTGTTCCGCAGGCATTGGTGAAGCCGACTCCGCGTTCATAGGTCCGGACAAAAATACCATCATCCATAGGCGTTACGTAACTGACGTTGACGCCATCAGAAAAATAATCATTGGTGCCGTTGAAATACTGCGCCCACTTCTGCTGGTGGCTGGTATCTTTCTGCAATTCAGGCGGCACGATGCCGATCAGATGCGGATTAGGTACCGCTACTGCAGAAAATGGAATCTCTTCTGATACGAATGGCAAAGGTTTCGCTATCCACTCGGTATGGTTAGCCAGCTTCATCGGCAGACTGCTCAATGAAAAAGAAACGGGTGATATTTCCACGGCATAGGTTTCGATGCCTTCGTTCAAAGTTTCTTCTTTTTTCACGCGCAGTGAAGCTTTCATCGTCTCTACGACCGCCTCCTGCACCCCGTCGCGTTCACAAACATAACGGGCGACACAGCGAAGGCCATTGCCGCACATGGAAGCTTCTGAACCATCATTATTAAAGACGCGCATTTTCGCATGCGCAACAGAAGAAGGCAAAATCACCAGAATTCCGTCGATTTCCGGATCTAATTCCGACAGCTGGACAGCTATTTGCGCAAAATCTTCACGCTCAGCCGTTTCAAACATATAGAAGGTATTCATTGAACCATGAACTTTTATCAATGTCATTTCCATTTTCGTCACCTCTTGAAAGTAATGGGGATTATTTAGCGTACGAAGTGACCAATTTGGCCATTTCAGCAGCGGTAATTGGAGATTCAGTTTGTGTCATCGTTTCGATCAGCTGGTCTTTATCTTGTTGCAGGCGCTCCAGTTCTTCCATAAAACGGTCGGCAGAAAGCTCTTCTTCTTCCACAACATGGGCAAAGCCCTGTTTTTCGAATAGATTGGCATTCAGTATCTGATCGCCGCGGCTTTTTTGGATAGACAGCGGCACAAGCAGCATCGGCTTTTTCAATGCCAGGAATTCGAATATGGAATTGGATCCTGCCCGGGACACAACAAAATCGGTCATATGCAATAGATGCGGCAATTCATGGGTAACGTATTCAAATTGGCGGTAATTCAAATGAACATCCAGTTCGGGCATGCTGTTGCCTTTTCCGCACAAATGGATGATGTTGAATTGCTCCAGCAGTCGCTCCAGGTTATTGCGGACAGCCGAGTTGATCATGGCTGAGCCTTGGCTTCCGCCCATAACCATCAATACGGGCAAATCATTATTGAATGGGCAGATTTCCTGCCCTTTTTCAGCAGAACCTTCCATCAATTCACTGCGGATCACAGATCCTGTACATGTCGATTTAGTGCTTGGCACGTGCGCCAACGTTTCTTTAAAGACCGTGAAAATGTGGTCGGCAAAAGGCAATGCCAATTTATTGGCAAGTCCGGGAGTCACATCGGACTCATGGATGATGACCGGCACCGACATCATGCGGCCTGCCATAACCACAGGAACCGATACGAATCCGCCTTTTGAAAAAATGGCGACCGGTTTGGTTTTGCGGATGATATTGAGTGCTTGTGTCAAGCCTGCACCCACACGGAATGGATCCGAGAAATTTTTCGTTGAAAAATAGCGTCTTAACTTGCCGCTGGAAATGGCATGGTAGGGAACTGATGGAAACGAATCGCGGATGAGTTCATTTTCAATCCCATCTTTGGAACCGATGTATTCGACGTTGAAGCCTAAATTCTTCAGTTCCGGAATCAATGCCTGGTTTAGGGAGACGTGTCCTGCTGTTCCGCCCCCGGTCAATAAAATCGTTTTGTTGTCCATTGCGTGTCCTACTCTCATCTATATAATTTGGTATAGCAGGTAAGGCTTTTTAGAAGACCCATTTATGCTATACTGGATTTTATTTGCTAAATTGTAATCGGGTAGATTAACTTGTTCTTGAATTGGCCATCAATGCCGATAACCAAACAATGCTTAATCGGCATTAAATGTAATCGTTCATTTTTTTATTTACAGAAGTTGATTGCGGGAGGAAAGAAATATGCACCAAACCAGAACCATGAAAGAGAAATTATTATTGTTAGTGAAAATTGTTTTTCCGATTCTCGTGACTCAAATTGCGATGTATATGGTGACTTTTTTCGATATTTACATGACTGCCCGCTATGGTACAGAAGATCTTGCCGGCGTGTCCATCGGGTCTTCCTTTTGGGTGCCCGTCTATATCGGGCTTGCAGGAATCCTGATGTCCATCACTCCAATTGTAGCACAATTGATGGGCGCTAAGAAAAAAGAACAGGTAAAAGAAGCCGTGC
The DNA here is from genome assembly GCF_030407735.1 of Planococcus sp. APC 3900. NCBI lineage: Bacteria > Bacillati > Bacillota > Bacilli > Caryophanales > Caryophanaceae > Planococcus > Planococcus sp. APC 3900. The sequence goes on from NZ_JASDCT010000005.1 coordinate 101,613, forward strand.
AGCAAGGGATTTATTTGGCCATTCTGCTGGCTGTGATCGTCTTCGCCTTCTTTTATTTCGGACTCGACTACTTGTTGACATTTATGGACCTTGAACCGGTTGTTGCTGATGTGGCGAGCCGCTATATTTTTGCGATGTCTATAGGGCTGATCCCGTTATTCGTCTACAATGCATTGCGTTCGTATATCGATGCACTTGGAGCTACTCGAGTCACAATGGTCATTTCACTATTGTCCGCACCCATCAATATTTTCTTCAACTATTTGCTGATTTTCGGCAAGTTCGGCTTTCCGGAGCTTGGTGGAGCTGGTGCCGGACTGGCATCGGCTATCACCTACTGGCTGATTTTAGCGATTGCGATATGGATTATCCATACACGAAATCCATTCAACTCTTATGGCATTTTCCGCAAATGGCCCAAATTATCCTTTAGCCGCTGGAATGAAATCAGCCGCATCGGTGTCCCGATCGGTATTTCAATTTTTGTGGAAACCAGTATTTTCTCTGCGGTGACGTTCATGCTGGCCGTTTACGGCACCGTCACCATTGCAGCCCACCAAATCGCCTTGAATTTTGCTTCCCTGTTATATATGCTGCCGCTCAGCATTTCCATGGGCGCCACCATATTGGTTGGCTACGAAGTCGGAGCCAAGCGTTTCCATGATGCCAAACAGTACAGTTGGCTGAGCGTCGGCACTGCCGTCACCTTAAGTTTCGTGTCCGCCTGTCTTCTGTTTTTCTTGCGCAGCGACATTGCGGCCTTGTATTCCTCAGACCCAGTAGTTGTCGAACTGGCTGTCCAATTCTTGTTGTTTGCCGCACTGTTCCAATTATCAGATGCCATACAGGCTCCGGTGCAAGGAGCTCTTCGCGGCTACAAAGACGTCAACATCACGTTCGTTATGGCATTGGTCTCTTATTGGGTAATCGGCTTGCCTGTCGGATACCTGCTTGCCAATTTCACTGATTTCGGTGCTTTCGGTTATTGGATCGGCCTGATTGCCGGCCTCACAGCAGGTGCCATCACGTTGTCCATCCGTCTGCTGTTGATCCAGAAAAAAATCGCCGCCCGGTCGCCGATGATTCAAAATCGATGAACCTTATGAATACACATCAAAAAAGCAGGAAGAGAAAATTAAAGATTTTCTCTTCCTGCTTTCGTTTTGTCCTTTTCCAAAACGGCTTTACTCTTTTTCGGCGGCCAGCCTTTTGTACAAAGCAGCCAAGCCGTTTTTTTCTGATTCCGACAGATCCGACTGTCCGATCCGTTCCAACGCCAGTTCCAATTTCTGCTGTTTGGATTTCCGGACACGCGGATGCGTCAATTCGTCGTTGAGTTCGATCATGATGTACTTTTCAAGCTCTGCCTGCGTCGTGATGTTTTCAGCAGATGCACGCTGCGGCCACAGTTTCCGGTACGATCCAATCATGGAAGCTCGACTCCTTCCAATCCTTCACCGATCACAACAATCTGATTCTGCATCTTGATGTACTCAGGAAGCCATTGGGCCATCCCATAAGCAAACTGAAACGCATGCGGATACTTATCGCCTTCCAACGGCACATAGCCTTTGATGCGGAATACCGTATCCGGCAACGCGCGCAGCCAATCTTCAAATTTCTCCCGTTGCACAGGTGCATCAAACTGCAGCACTTTGGCGTTTAGGTTTAACTTTGAAACAGGGGTTTTGGTGACGTCTTCTGATCTTGAAGGCGTCATTTTGTCCAGTGCAGAAAACGGCACTTTGGCATGCACGGTCTGAATGATCTGCGCTGTCGGATTCAATGACTGGATTTCGTAGACGACCGTTCCCTGTTCGCCAACCGTCAATAAATCCATTTTATTGGCCAAAATCAAGTCGGCATGGCGGATTTGTTCCAAAAACAGCGAACGGATCTGCGGCGACAAGCTGTTGCGGTCCATCCAGCGTTTGCTGTCCGCTACCGTAACGATGCCTTTGAAATTCAATTGGTCGGCAAATAACGGAGAAAAAATAGCGTCAAGCGCTTCCACCGGGTGCGCCGCCCCTGTCGTTTCAATCAACAAGACATCAAAATCTTCTTCTGCCAATAGCGTCTGGATCTGCGCTTCTGATTTTTCGGAACCCGAGCAGCAGATACAGCCGTCGAGAATTTCCTTCAGCGGCACGCCGTCTTCCACTGAATCAGAATCCATGTTCATTTTGCCGAGTTCATTCATGAAGACTGCAGGTTTCAGTCCTTTATCTTTCATTTGGGTGATCATGCCTTTCAAAAGCGTCGTCTTTCCGCTTCCCAAAAATCCACTAAACAAATATACGTCTTTCATCGTCTCATCCTTTCGGTTACTGATTAAGAAAAGGCCCGCCTAAGCGGACCTCGAGAATTACTCTTCAGTTTCTTCTGCTGCAGAAGCTTCAATTCCCGCTTCTTCCATCAGAATCTTTTTGGCTTCCTGCAATTGCGGATCATCGCTTTCGATTTTCTTGCGCAACGCATCCATCACCGCAAATGTACTGTCTCCAGTAAGAATACCGTTCACTTCCAGTTCGTTTTCTTCCTGGAAAGTTTCAACAGCTTCCGTCATCTGCTCTTCAAATACACCATCCACATCTCCAACTTCGTAGCCAAGTGCTTCGAGCATCTGCTCAGCAGTTTTCACTTGTTCTGAAATCACACCGTCTTTTAGCTCCTGAGAAGTATCCAGGACCGGAAGAGAGGCATATGCCGGATAAGCAACTTTCACATCCGGTTCGATTCCTTTTTCATGAATCCAGTTGCCGTCAGGTGTCAGCCATTTAGCCGTCGTAAATTTCAGGTTCGAGCCATCTTGAAGGTCATTGGCTGTTTGGACCGTTCCTTTGCCGAATGTCTTCTCACCAACCAATTTGATATCAGCCGACTCGTTCATCGCTCCGGCCAAAATTTCAGATGCCGAGGCGCTGCCGCCATCAATCAATAAAGTGACAGGCACTTCGAGTTTCGTACCCGGTGAAGACATATAAACTTCAGGTTCAGCACCTTTTGCCTGGACTTCGAACAACGGTTTCCCGTCTTCAACAAACAAATCGGATATTTTAAGCGCTACATCCAATAAGCCGCCCGGGTTCTGGCGAACGTCCATTACGGCCGCTTCCATTCCTTCAGCTTCCATTTCATCAATGGCATCAAGCAACTCCTGGTACGTATTTTCAGAGAAACTCGTGATTTGGATATGGGCCACGTTATCGCCGACCATTTCCGCATAAACGGTTTCAATCGGTATTTCATCACGGACGATTGTAATTTCAATCGGCTCTGTGTTTTCACCACGTTGAATGGTCAATGTAACTTCCGTTCCTTTTTCACCACGGATCAACATAACAGCTTCAGTGGTAGTGAAGCCTTGAATGCTTTCTCCATCAACCGCTAAAATCTGGTCATTCGGCAGAATGCCTGCTTTTTCAGCAGGTGAGTTTTTAATCGGTGATACGACTGTTACATAGCCGCCTCGCTCTTGTACTTCTGCACCAATGCCCTGGAAACTGGACGAAATCCCTTCCAGGAACTGTGAAGCTTCTTCTTCATTCATGTAATCGGAGTAAGGATCTTCAAGCGAATCAACCATTCCGTTGATTGCCCCGTTAATCAGGACATTTCTATCCACATCTTCGAAATAATTATTCTGTATTTCATCATAGGCTGTATAGAGCTTGTCAAATTCACGACGCTCCGGTGAATTGACTTCTACGGCTTTATCGTCACCAAAGGTCAACGCAAAAACGGTCAAGCCTGCCGTTGCAATGATTAACAGGAATACCAGCATAATAAAGCTGAATGTCTTCATTTTAATAACGTGTGACGGCGATTCCTCTGTTGGCGGAATTTGTTCCTGCTCTTCCCCCGGACGTTTGTCATCCATCTATATTTCACCACTTTCATAATTGCCTTTAGAACAGGAGGAAATGTAAAGAAAAAGACTGTCAAGACAGTCTTTTTCCTTTTATAAAGGCGCTTGCGCTTTTCTTTGTCCAGACTCCAGCACCCAGCTCTTTGGGTCATAAGCCAACCCAGCTGCCGCGGCAAAGAACGCCACTCTGCTGGTCTGTCTTATGCCCGGCAGAGCTAAACGGGCGCTTGCGCTTTTCTTATATACTACTCCTGAATTGCAGCATCCAAAGCGACAACGATCATGTCGTTGAACGTCGTTTGGCGTTCCTCAGAAGTTGTCACTTCACCTGTTAACAAGTGATCGCTCACTGTCAGGATCGATAGCGCCTGGCGGCCGAATTTCGCTGCCAATGTATAAAGAGCTGAAGATTCCATTTCTAGTGCAAGTACACCGTATTGAGCCCATTTTTCATGTTCTGCAAATTCGTTGTAGAAAACATCTTCAGTAAAGACGTTCCCGACACGTAAGTTCAATCCTTTTTCCTGACCTGCATTATATGCTTTCAGCAATAGATCGAAATTTGCTGTTGGTGCATAGTTGACGCCTTTGAAAATGATTTCGTTCATTTTTGAGTCAGTTGAGGCACTTTGAGCCAAAATAACGTCGCGTACTTTAACGTCTTTATGGATAGACCCACATGTACCAACGCGGATCAATTTCTGTACGTCATATTCCTGCATCAATTCAGTCACGTAGATTGAAATCGATGGTACACCCATTCCTGTTCCTTGAACAGAGATGCGTTTGCCTTTGTATGTTCCTGTATAGCCGAACATATTACGGACTTCATTGTATAAAGTTACATCTTCCAAAAACGTTTCCGCTATGTATTTTGCGCGAAGCGGGTCACCCGGCAGTAAAATCGTATCGGCAATATCGCCTTTTTTTGCGTTAATATGAACACTCATCTAAAAAACCTCACTTTAATATAGTCGATTTAATCATACTGTTTTTTTCCTTATAGTGCAATGACGAGCCTTAACTCGCTGTATATTCTTCCCACATTTCATCGAAGGTGGATGCTTTCATGACCGGATGCGCTTTTTCTTCAATGTACTTTGACAAGTGGTCAAAGTCTCTGGAATTCTTAGGAAACGAATGATCCAAGAACATCGACTCCGCAAAACGCGAAAAATCATCAGCCACCAGTTTTCCGCGGTATTTTAATGCAAATTGATAGAATGAACGGTCCATGAAGGTCTCCTTCCTTATTTAGGGCAAAAAAAACCCGGACAGTTGTCCGGGCAACCAGTTATTCAAACAGTTTCTTGTATTCGGATAAGCCTTCAGCATCCAATTGTTCTTTCGGAACAAAACGGAGAGCTGCAGAGTTGATGCAGTAGCGCAATCCGCCAAGAGACGAAGGGCCATCCGGGAACAAGTGGCCCAAATGTGAATCAGCTGTAGCTGAACGAACTTCCGTTCTTCTCATGCCATGGCTGGTATCCAGGTTTTCTTTCACTTCTGTGTCTTCAAGCGGCTTAGCAAAACTCGGCCAACCGCAATGGGCGTCAAACTTGTCTTTAGAGCTGAACAGCGGTTTGCCGGAAACGATATCCACGTAGATGCCGTCTTCGAAATGCTGATCGTATTCTCCCTGGAAAGGAGGCTCAGTGCCGCTTTCCTGGGTTACATGATATTGCATCGGTGTTAATTTCGCTTTTAGTTCATCTTTCATGCTTGTCCACCCCAGTTCTTTTCAATAAACGCTGTCCGACCCGAACCAACTGAATAACGGTTGTAATGGGCAGGGTTTTTCTTATAATAATCCTGATGGTATGCTTCTGCCAAATAAAACGGTTTCGCTTCCAAAATAGGCGTGGCTACAGGTTTTTCGAATCTGCCTGAATTGTCCAGCTCCTGCTTGGATTTTTCTGCAGCGATCCGCTGTTCTTCAGAATGATAGAAAATCGCTGTTTGGTAGGATTCGCCGCGGTCAAAAAATTGGCCGCCTGCATCTGTCGGATCAATTTGCGTCCAGAACACTTCCAATAACTTTTCATATGGGAAAATGTCCGGCTGGAACGTAATTTGTACGGCTTCCACATGTCCGGTTGCGTTGGAGCATACTTGTTCATACGTCGGATTCGGCAATTTGCCGCCCGTATAGCCACTCCCTACTTCTTCAATGCCGTCCAATGAATCAAAGGGCTTGACCATACACCAAAAACAGCCCCCTGCAAATGTCGCTTTTTCTGTCTTCATGTGCTCACTCCGTTCCTTATGGTTCAATTGTCACCAACAAGCGGATATCATCCTCTTGCAGGTTGAACGATGCCGCCCGGACCGAGATGCCGTCATCCAACGGAATTTCCGTCAGCTTCAGCAGCACTTCCTCTTCAGCAGGCATCACTTCCATGAAATCCGGAAGTTCAACTGAGTCTCTTAGCAACTTTAACGCAGATTCAGGCGGAATATCCAGCATACCGACTTCCACAGATTTCTGTTCGAGCAATAAATTGCCATCTTCTTGAACAAGCGGCTCGAATTTCATCAAAATCGGCAATGTCACCGAAAAAATAGTCAACTCCGTCGATAAGCTGACATCGTCGTTAACGGACAACGCCAACGGAATCGGCTGGTCTTTCATCGCATCCTGTATATATGTGTTGGCAATTCCTTCAAAGTCAGCTTTTGTCGTATTGACGACTACCGTATTGCCGGCTGCCGGTGCATTTTTCAATGCCTGATAGGACGTATAGTCCTTCGGAGGCGTCGTCATATAGAGAACAACGCCCACCAGCGCCAGTACATTCACTGCCAGCAAAATAAAAAACGCAAAACGCCATTTTTTCATTTTCATTACCCCTTACTCTTTGTAGCTCAACCCGCATTCTTCCATCCGTTCCAGGATGCGCTCACTCATCAAATCATAGCCTTTGCTGTTCGGATGAAAGAAATCAGTATGGTAAACCAGGTTTTTATTCCCTTCAAACAAATCACTTACAGGCACAAAACAGGCCTGTGGATCTGCTTCAGCGCTGTCCTGCATGGCCTCGTTGTAGGAAGCGATTATTTGATCGAATTCCTCCACTTCATCGGTTATGAGCGAGAAAGGATTATAGATGCCCATGACAATGATGGGAACAGTCGGGTTAATGCTGCGGATAGCGGTAAAGATATTTTCAAACCGGTTTTCATACAAAATGAGTTCATCTTCAAAAGCTTGCATATTCAGTGAAAACAAATCGCGTTTGACGATCCGCATCACATCATTGCCGCCGATGGTCAGAGACAGGTAATCCGCTTCGGCTACCGGGCCGGTCAGTTCTCCCTGCTGGAACATCGCCAGCAATTGGTCGCTGCGGCGTCCACGTTTTGCCGTATTTTCAACTGCGACTCCTTCAACGCCCGGCCATGTCCGGATTTCAGCGGCTACTCTTCCCGTGTAGCCACCCAGATTTTCTTCATCTCCCACACCTTGAGACAAGGAATCCCCAAGTGCAGTGATGACCAATGCCTGGGGGATGAAATTCGGCGGTACCGTATACCGGCCGATAGACGGTTCGTTGCGCGGTTCCGCTTCTTCGTTATTGAAGATAAAAGTTGGACTGCATCCCGCTACTATAACTAAAGACAAAACGACGATAATCAACAGGATGCGCTTCAAATTCGTCTCTCCTTTTTGAAAATGGCCTTACAGCTTTCTTTAATCCGTGTAGTACATAAAACCAATGGCTCCGACTCCTGTATGGGTCGAGATGACCGGTGTTGTAAAATCGAATTTAATATCCGTAAAACCCGTTTCTTTAATTTTTTCACGCAACGGTTCAGCCATGGCAAGTCCACCAGCGTGGGCAAGCCCGACACCTTTTACGATTTTCCCGGCAGTCCGCTCTTTAAAATCGTTGAATAGATACTCGACCACCTGTTTGTGGCTTCTGACTTTCGCCACCGGTGTATAAGAACCATCGTCCAATGAAGCAATCGGTTTGATCTTCATCAATGAACCGAGCAAGGCACGCCCTTTACCGATGCGTCCCCCTTTGACGAGATTATCAAGAGTATCAACGACTACGAATAATTTTGTATTCAGACGGATTTTTTCTATCCGCTCCACAATCTCTTCCATTGACCTGCCGGCTTTTGCCATATCGGCAGCCTCGAATACCTGGAATGTCAACGCATGAGAAATGTAACGCGAATCGATTACGGTCACATCCGAGTCGGTCAGCTGTGCCGCTGTTTTTGCCGACTCCACTGTACCGCTCATCCCCCCAGTCATATGGATGGACAGAATCTGGTCGCCATCTTCTCCCAATTTATCGTATAGCTCTTTGAATACACCCGGAGCCGGCTGTGAGCTTTTTGGCATTTCATCGGAATTCTTCATCAATTCGAGGAAAGATTCCGGTTCAAGGTCAACGCGGTCCAAATAGGTTTTGCCCCCGATTTGGATGGTCAGCGGGACCACATGCAAATTATATTTTTCAATGACCTCTGGTTTTAGATCAGCGGTCGAATCCGTGACGATATGAATCTTTGACATGAAATCACTTCCTTCTTATTCACTTAGTTTAAGGAATTGCCGGGCCTTACACAACTGATAGGATGTCTTGCGCAGTTCTATTTGCCGTCATTTATTGGTTTTTTGACGAGACAGCCCGGCAATGGCTTCTTCAATTTTTGATCGAACCAGATGGATTGCTTCTTTTGCATTCAACTGTTCGATGACGTCAGCTGGAATAGGGTTCAGAAGCTGTACTGCTACATCTGCCGGCAACACTTTATTGTTGTTTTTCTCCATGATCTCGGAAGTTCCGAGAATCGCAATCGGCTGAATCGGTACACCGGCATCTTTCGCGATACGCATAAAGCCGGACTTGAATTCGCCCATCCCTTCACCTTTGCTTCTGGTGCCTTCAGGAAAAATCAAAATCGAGTGGCCTTCCTTCAGCTTCCCCACGGTATCGGTGATTGATTTTAAGGCGCTCCGGCGATCGGTGCGATCCAAAAAGACACAATTCATCTGTTCCATATACAAAGGGATGATCGGCAGTTTCTTGACTTCTTTTTTGGAAATAAAACCGAAGGGCTTCGGAATCTTTGACAGCAGGACCGGAATGTCGAAATTTCCTTCGTGATTGCTGACAAACAGGACAGGCCCTTCAGGCAACTTTTCCAATCCTGTGATCGTAATGTTGCTCTGTGTCCGTTTCATGATGCCCGTTGCCCATTTTTGAGGTTCTGTGTGAATCAATTCATCGTATTCCTGTACACTCAACTGCGGCTTCTGTTTGATGAATTTCTTCAAATTCACTGTACTGAGAGGCAAATAGCCGAAAAGAAATGAGAATGTGCGAATGGAATTAAGCATAGTTCTTTTTCTTTTTGCGCCGTTCGTACACCTGGTACGAAAAAGGCACATCATTCGAAATTTGCTGTTCCGACTCGGAAACGAGTTTCCATTCACGGCCGTATTCAGGGAAGTAGGTATCGCCTTCAAATTCCTGATGGACCAATGTGATATACAGGCGGTCTGCTTCATCCAAAATCGAGTTGAAAATCTGCTCGCCTCCGATGATCATCACTTCTTCATGGGTTTCTCTTGCCAATTTCACGGCATCCTGCAGGTTATGGACCACATCCACACCTTCTGCCTGGTAATCGTCGCTCCGTGTCACGACAATGTTGCGGCGTTTCGGAAGCGGTCTGCCAATAGATTCGAACGTATTGCGGCCCATGACGATTCCTTTACCAATTGTGTGTTCTTTAAAATAAGCCAAATCGGCCGGGATATGCCAAGGCAATTCGTTATCTATACCGATGACCCGGTTCGGATCATGCGCTACCATCAATGAAATCATTTATTTTTCCTCCTAAACCGCTCGTGGCGGGTGTTGAACTTTGTATCGTTTAAAGATATTCCGCAAACCTGCTCCGCTTTCCTTCGGGCGAGCGCCAAGCCTCCTCGGTCGCTGAGCTCCCTTTGGGGTCTCGGCTGTCTCGCTGGAGTCTACGCAAGTTTGCTCCATATCAATGTATAAATAACTATTTGACATAATTTATACATGGTTTATACACAATCAATAATGTCCATATGTCCAAACATACTTGATAGAATGTTAGACAGCAACCGGCGCTTTGATCCGTGGGTGTGGATCGTAGCCTTCTATTGTAATGTCCGATAAGGTCAGGTCGAAAATCGATTCGACTTCTTCATTGATTTTTAAAGTCGGCAGCGGTTTTGGTTCGCGCGTCAGCTGTTCCTTCACTTGTTCCAAGTGGTTAGAGTACAGATGCGTGTCGCCTGTTGTATGGACAAAGTCACCGACTTCTAAATTGCATTCACGGGCTATCAGATGCGTCAGTAATGCATAAGAAGCGATATTGAACGGCACGCCTAAAAAGACATCTGCACTTCGCTGATAAAGCTGGCAAGACAGTTTTCCGTCCGCTACGTAAAACTGGAACATGATGTGGCATGGCGGCAAAGCCATGTCATCAATGAATTCCGGGTTCCAGGCAGTGACCAGGTGACGGCGGGAATCCGGGTTTTTCTTGATGGATTCGATGACGTTCTTCAATTGGTCAATGGTGCCTCCTTCTGTGGTGGCCCACGATCTCCATTGCTTGCCGTAAACCGGACCTAAGTCGCCGTATTTTCCTGCAAACACTGGATTTTCGATTACTTTACGCTGAAAGCCCTGCATCTCGATCTTATACAGTTCTGCAAACTCAGGATCTTTTTGGGCACGGCGGCCGAAGTCGGTCATATCGGGGCCGGCGTATTCATCGCTTGCCACCCATTGCGCAAACGCCCACTCGTCCCAAATGTGGTTATTGTCTTCAAGCAACGCCCGAACATTGGTGTCGCCTTTGATGAACCAAAGAAGCTCTGAGACTATCAAGCGGAATGCTGTTTTCTTTGTAGTCATTAATGGGAATCCTTCATTTAAATCAAATCTCATCTGATGACCGAAAACACTCAACGTGCCGGTTCCGGTCCGATCTTCTTTTTGTGCTCCGTTATGTAAAATATGTTCGCATAAATCTAAATATTGTTTCATGTAAATCGCCTCCATTGTTAAGTCTAATCATAACAAAAACTGCGTATCAAGACACTTTTCATACAAATAATTATGAAACTATAAAAATCCAAACAAAAAACCGTCACAAAGTGAACGGTTTAGGAAAGCCATTTCGGCGGAGTATTTTTAGACCAGTAAATGTCGCCCAAAGTTATGTGTTTTTGGAAGTTATCCTCGGCCAAATGATAATGAAAATTGAAGGAATAGCCGACTTGCGGTTTTTTCTCGGTTCTTACATGGAAACGGATTTCGTCTTTATTGGTTTCGGTATCGTAGACATGGAAAATCTTTTCGGAGTAATCGCCTGACGGTTTTTCGGAAATCGCCAATTTTTTCAGTTTGCCTGAGTCCAAGTTCGCCAAATGAAGATCGATGGCCCGTTGGATGTTCGGCAGCACAGATGTTTGGAATTCACCCTGAATGACTGGCCCAATGCGTGAACCAAATTTTATGTAGGACTGTTCTTCGGCAGACTGGTGCACGGAGTGGATGAAGGAGTCGCCGGTATCGTAAAATTCGCTCGGGTCAATCCAATCATAGACATATTGTTTGTTATCGCTTTGCGCTGCATGTGATTTCGGTTGGCCTTTTTCGTCCAAAAGGGACTCCCAGATCAAGTGGTTCGGGGAGATTGCGCCCAATGTCAATACGGCAACTGTAATCATCAGCGACTTTTTCCACCAATTTTTCATCAACATCACCTTTTCATTTATGAACATTTTAGTAACGCGTTTGCTTATTTATACGAATTTCCTGTGTAAAGGTTTCATCTTCTTGAGATTCATTGTACAATAAAGTTATATACAATGCCTTGTTTTTTTGAAAAGGAGGAATTTTTGTGGATGCATCATTATTGATCGGATTAGGTCTTCTATTCATGCTTATATACTTGACTTCACTTTCAATTACGGATTAATAAGCAACAAAAAAACTTCCTGAAAGCCAGGAAGTTTTTTTGTTGCTTATTTTTGTGTTTGGCACAGGATTACGCCGTAATGGAATTTCGTATTGGGTCGTACGCGACGGGTAAAGCCGAAGCGTTCAAAATCCTCCGAACGGAAATGTGCTTTCAGCACAACGGATTTACGCGCTACACGCTTTGCTTCTGTGAGCCATTGTTCCGTCAACTGCCCTTGGTCAGCCGGTCCACGCAATGGGGTGAAGTTGGACGCTTCCGTAATTTCCTCTGTGAACATCGGGTCCATGTAAATCACATCAATGGAGTCAGAGTCAAGCGTCTGCAAGAACGATACAGCATCAGAAGAAATCACCTCGATCCGCTTCATCGCCTCATCCAGATGCGGCACACCATTGTATTGCCCGAGCCCTTGCCGAACGACGTAAGCGAAGATTGGATGGCTTTCGCAGCCATACACCTTACCTTCCTCTCCGACACGCTGGGAAGCCACAATTGAATCAGACGCCAGGCCCAAAGTGCAATCCAAAAAAGAATCACCACTCTGAAGGCCGGATACGTCGATCAACGGATCCTGTTCAAGCGGACGCTTTGTCCGGAACGCTGCCGAATTCGGATGAAAAAAGAACGGCTCGCTTTTACCTCTCGGGTAAAACTCGAGCCGCTCCTTCAAACAGACCACAAGATCCGCTTTTTCATCCGCATGCATTCTGTCGATGGAACGTTTATTGCGCGGGACCTGCAAAAGCGAAAGGTCTGCCGAAACACGTTCGGCCCACTCCAGCGTGGCTGTGGTCGGCCGGTACGCGGTTGTGACTACCGTCTTCACTGGGCAGCCACCTGTTCAAGAACCTGCGCCAAATGGTCGCGGATCTGTTCCATTGGATAACCCTCAATCTGTTCACGCGGAATGAAATATGCCAATTGGCCGTCTTTCAGCACCGCAATCGATGGAGATGACGGAGGAACTTCCTCGAAATAATTGCGCATTTGCGCAGTTGCTTCCTTATCCTGTCCGGCAAATACCGTCACCAAGTGATCCGGTTTCGCTTCTGCCGTATTCAATGCTTCCAGAACCGCTGGACGCGCCAATCCTGCTGCACAACCACAAACCGAGTTGATCACAACAAGACTTGTTCCTTCAGAACTGCTCATGTGTTCGTTTACCTCTTCTGCTGTCAGTAACTCTTTAAATCCTGCACCCGTCAATTCCTGGCGCATAGGCACAACTATGCCTTTCATGTACTCATCATATGCGTTCATGCTTTCGCCTCATTTCATTTGGATTATATCTTTAGTGTAACCCAGATGGCTTGGGATTTCATAGTGTGGGGTTTTGGAGGTTTTTTTTGTAGACTCACCTGAGTTTTCTTAATAAGAAAACCAGGCTTTTATGCCGTGAAGTTTCGAGATTTAATCTGGATTCTTTTCGAGTTGCCGCAACCACCTACCAGGAACTGAAAATTTTGATTTTAGCCGAACAAAAAATCCTTGAAATGAGGATCGACTTCTTTCAGGATAATTACCCTCAGCGACCGACCTATCGACCATGATCAGATTGGACCTTCGTCATCATCGCAATTTAGTTTTTCGATTTCGGACTTTTTCTATCACTGCCGGCCTGCATGGATTCAAATTTATAGCGGCGCTCGTCAATTGTGCACGTTTGTTAGATATATGGCCTATCCAAATTTTGTTTTCTGCATTGTATTGAACTTCCGCACAACTCCAGAAGCCTGTACGCGTTTCTTTTTCAAAAAACACGGTAGCCGCTCAGAAATAAAATAGGAATGGTAATCCAAAGCAATACAACAACAGCATTGAACATCAAGGACGTAAGTTTCCATCCTGTGTTATAGTTACTTGTATGATTTTATGGATTCTTAAGACTTTTCTTAGTCACTTTCCATTAGGAAAGGCGTGGTCTATTTGAGACTCAATAGCATCAAAAGTTTTCTACAAACGATGCACGACTATTCATCGGTTAATATCACTCAGACTTTTGCTTCTGAGGACAAAACAAGAAGCTTATCAGTTCAATTCATAGCAGCAATTCAAATGTTTTCTGTTACCGATGCTGCAACAAATCAATTGTGGGAAAATGCATCTATGGACGAGACTGCTTTGTTTATCGACAACTATCTTAGTGCTAACCTACTTCCAGTCAGCTCCTGATTTTTTCAGGGGTTTTCTTTTGCTCAGTATTGGGCATACCAAGAAGTGGACCCGGGCAACGAGATTCATTTCCTCCGTCTAAAACTACGTCTGAAAAGGAAGAGCCTGATTTTCATGAAGTTAGAAAACATCAAAGAACTGTTGCAGATCATTTGTAATTTCAACAACTCCAACATCACTCATACCTTTGCAGTTAAAGGAAGCGATGAGACGCTAACAGTTATCTGCATTCAAGAAACATTCATTCTTGAAATCACTTCCAATGAACAGGAAATAACAAAGCACTTTACCTCCATTGACGAAGCAGCTGAATTTATTAATGAAAAAATTCATGTGCTTGATGATAATTGACTTCTCTTAATCGGGAGGTTTTTTGTTTTCTTTTTTTAAAAAAAGTTTGGAAACTCTACTTAAAAAATCCTTAAGAATAAGAGGTCGATTATGAGATGAAAAAGCAGAGAAAAGAAAATTGCTTTATAGGCTTGGTTAAGGAAATTGGCCTTCTAATTATTGTTGAAGCTGCATTTCTAGCAATATGGAATACTTTGATGGCCATACCAAGATGAATTTATCGTATGTACACCAGTATTTGAGTTTACCTAAATAATGATTTTCAGCTCAACTTCATACACGTTGAACTATTTTGGCCTTTTTTTCTTATATATCTTTTGTATGGCCTCCATATCCCTCTCCACAAAAAAAGACACAAGCCAAGAGCTCTCACCTTCAACCTGTATCCAATAGACTTTATTCATTTGTTTCCCCATAAAGCTTCTCCTCCAAAATTTCATCAACCAGCTCGATCGCCTGTTCGAGACGTTCGTGATAATTCCCGCTAATGGAATGGTAGGTGATGTTCTGGCGGTCCAGTATGGCTTTCAAATAATCGTTGTTGCGCTCCCGAATCGTCTGTTCGCCGAACAACCGGGTGCCGTCATCCACCCATTTCACATCCGGTTCAAGGAAAAGCCACAGGTCATAGTTCTGCAGGGCTGCGATTTGGTCTAAGACCGGTTGCTCATAGCCCAGATAGGCCCAGGAGAAATACTGGGTGACGTTCGCTTCTGTGTCGATAAAGAGCAGCTTGTTGGCGCGTTTGGCCTGTTCTGTTTCATGGTATTTATGCTCGAAGGCGATTTTCGGGAAATCGGATTCTATCGCGATTTCGGCACCGATATGGTCATAGAATTTGCGCCCGTATTCTTCCACATAGCTGGTATTGTACAGGTTTGCCAGGTTCTTGACCAAGGTCGACTTCCCGGCGCTTTCGGTTCCCACCACGACAACGGTCCGGACAAAGTAAGGCTGGACTACGTGAGGAATAATCGCCCAATGTTTCATGGCGCCTTCTTCGCGTATTTGCGTGGCCGAGATCGGATAGGTCCGGCGCTCCGCATCCAGGACGACGTGCTTCGCACTTGGATAAAGCTTTTCGAAATGGTCGCCATAGGCATGTTCAGAACTAAAGACCACATCGATTTCTTTTCCAATTGCCGCTTTGATGCCGACAGCACCCTTCTCCCAGTCGTAGAATTCGCCTGTCTGTTTTTCTGCAACAGCATGCACTTTAACATGCGGCAGGTCTTTTGTGAGTTCGTTCCACCAGCGAAGCCGCTGATGAAAGGGAATGGGCTCCATGGTCGTCCCCTTGAAATAAAATTCCCGCTCATAGTTCTCGTCATGCGTCAGGATGATATGCAATTCCTCGACCATCGTACTGGCACGGATCATGGCACTGACATGCCCTTGATGGATAATCAAAAACTTGCCGCCATACATTCCAACTTTTCCTATCATTTGTTAAACAGCTCCTTCTTCCAGCCCTTGCTTTTTGGCCATCTTTCTCCAATTGTAATAGCCGTACATGGAATTAAACAAGAAGGCAGTCCACATTACCACCAATGTATAATCGTTGCCTCCTGTTGAATCAAGCGTAATGACCCACAGCGCGATGGAAAGAATATTGACCAAAATCCAGAACAGCCATTGCTCAGCAAATCGTTTCAGCATCAGAATCTGCGCTGTAACAGACAACACATTCGTTGCAGAATCCAATCCGACAGACCGTCCGCCGATTGTCTGGAGTAAAATTGCATATAAAACTGTTCCTATGATGATGGCAATTACGGTATAAAGCCAAGAACTCATTTTCATGGTTTTGACGATGACGTCTTCACCCTGCACACTGTCTTTGTTCCTGATGGTGTTGCGATGCCATAAATAGAGCCCGATAAATTGGATCGGGAAATAGAAAAGTCCGTTGAGCATCGCTTCCCCGTATAATCCGTAAGTGAAAGAAATGTACGCGTAGGTAGAGGTCTGGATAATTCCAAAGTAATAGTTGCTGATTTTCCCTTTTGCAACCAGCAAGACGCATAACATGCCGCTTAGAGAACTGATAAGGCCGAGGAGCGTGTCGTCCCAAGCAAAAAACAAATAGATATTAATGGCAGTGAAAATGAGGAGCCAACTCTTTTCGAATAAACTCCAATCTTTCAAAAATCGTTGTGTTTTTGATTCAGCAGCGTTGATGGCCATGGCTAATCCTCCCAGATTTGATATCGTTTCATTTGCCTACCAGTTCTCCTCCTGACTCCGTTACTTATTACCCCAACTATACCATTTTTTCTCACCTCACCAACTCCTTTTTAAAAGAAAAAGAGCGCCCATAAGGACGCTCTTTTGAGACATTATTTGGTTGAAAAACTGGTATACAAATTCTTCAAGTATTTATCCGGATGCGGCATGGGGTGGTTCTTGCCACGTTTGGTGTTTTTTTGGTAGCTTTCAAAAGCGGCATTAATCAGTGCCCAATCTTCTGGATAATCTTCTTTAAAATTCGTTTTGAACACATGCCACGTCATGTCTTCACCATATTTTTTTATCATCGCTTCTATTTTTTTCTTTTTCGCTGGAAATACTGCACTGCCCATATCATCACTCTTTTCTCTAATCAATATACAGCATTTCAGAAACTTTGAAAAGAACCTTTAAAACGGCGGTTCCTTTATTTTCTATTTACTCTATATTGGTCAAATTAAAGAGCCATCCCTCAGGATGACTTGAATAATGAGATTTGAATGCCTTCAGCAGTTGGTGGGCGAAGAGTAAGGGTAGTCCCGTTTTCTTCTACCGTATATTCTTTTAAATATTCTTCCACATCCTCCGGATGCTCTGCACTCGTCTCTCGCAAAAGCTCTTTAATGATCAACGAGCTTCTTTTTTCATTTAATACAATGCCATTGACTGTAAGATTCAACTGAAACCCTCCTATGTATACTTAAAAGATATCATAAACTTATCATCATTAAACGTATACATGGACCTAATATTTATTAATATTTTTTGCTTAAAGTACCGATTTTATCTATTAAGTCATAGAAAGTAGTTTTAAATGCCCATTAACAAGTAAGAGAATAATAGTCAAGACACCTATATGAGGTGTGCTTAACATAAAAATACTGCCTTCTCAGGCAGCATTCAGTTTCCTGTTCAATTTTGCTGTTCAGGAAGAATATTGTTGAATAGCTCTGGCACCAACCTATTGACTGCGAAGTTCTGCGTCATTCCGCAATGGCCGCATCCTGTGACGATCACCGGAAATTTTCCGGACGTTGATTTACCCAGAAACAGCAATTCATCGACGATGACCGGATCTTTTGTTCCGCAAGCAGAACAAACCTTGCTGACACCTTTGTCATTTAATGTTTTCGCAATTATTTCCAGTTGTTCTTTGTTCAGTCTCATGCTCTTCCACCTTCCCTCTTTTTTAAAATTTATCCTATATAAGTCGAACTAGAGAGATAGCATATAAAATCTCTGGCACTATGAACAAAGCTCCCGTCCATTCAGGAGCCGCGCCTGCCTGGAGAGAAATCTCTAAAAATATGGAGCAAAACAGCGAAGACGCCTTGGGGATCAAGCGAAGTGCTGAAATCCACTCGGGCATTTAGCCCGAGTTAGTTCAGCGCGAGCCCCCGGCAAGCGCAGCTGTTTTGCGGAATATCGACTATATTGCATTATTTCTTCAACTTATCTAGCTTGTCATATTCCTTATTGATGAAATCAAGCATCTGGCTGAAGATATCGTACTCAAACCATTCATAGGATGTATCCTGATCGTATTTTCCATCTTCTTTGATTTCCACGTTGTTGGAAGACAACTGGACAATTTGCGTATCTTCCACATCCTCTTCCTGTCCTTTCACTTTCTGGCCATCGAATTGCTTGACCACTTTCCGATAAAATTCATCGCGTTTATGGCGGTCTTCAAACTCCCACGATTCATACTTTCCGCTATATAAAATCTCCATTGAATAGACGCTGTTTTCCATTTTCAATTCCTCCTAGTAAATGATGACTCCCTTTTTTCTGTCGGTTAACAGCACTTTACCTCTTAATGGACTCTTGGAAACATTAATTTTATCCAGCAAGCTGAAAATCAAAAAAAGGCCGGCGACTTTTCAGTCACCGGCCATTCACTTTATTCTTCTTTCATTGCCTGTCTGGCTTCAGTCATTTGTTTCCAAACTGAACCTTTGGCATCTTCGCCTTGTTCGATTCGTGCAATGGCCATCTTGATCTGAAGCTTCACTTCAAACTCAGGGTCGTCCTCTGCCTGTTTCAGGGCCGGCAACGCGGCTTCTGTGCCGGTTTCGTAAAGGAACATGGCAGCTCTCCAACGAACCAATTTGTTTTTATCGCCTAATGTTTCCATCATGATCGGCTCAAATTCCTCAAAGCCCAGATCACTGATGGTGTCGCCGGCCGTTCTGCGGACAGCCCAGCTCTTGTCTTTCATGGCGCGTTCAACGTAAGGCACTACAGCTTTATCATCGATATCGCCAAGGAAGATGGCAGCCTGGCGGCGAATGGACATTTTTTCATCATCCAATGCCAAAGACAGCAATGGCAGGTCGTCGATATCCGCTTCAATCATCTGATCAAGCAGCTGGAAACGGGTCTCCCAGTCAGGTGCATTGAATTCGTCAACTGTAATTCTCCGTCCACGCGGTGCCGAGTCGGCCTGTTCGGTGTCTTCTTTTGCAGTGAGTGCATCCAAACGTTCTTGTGGATAAGCAGCTTCGATTTCTTCGACCATGCTTTTGCCGATTTCGCCTTTATCGCCGTAACGGACGCCGTAATCAGCCCATTTGCGCTGCAGCAGGTAATTTTCCTCTGTGGGGTCCATAACCAGCTTCATCCCAGTGATAAAGCGCTCAGGCATGCCAAAGCGTTCTTCAGAGCTGTTATCAAAGACTTTTACTTGAAGGGGAATTCCTTTGAATTCCTGAACATGTACATAAACCTCGCCGTAATGCTCATCCAACTCGATTTCTTCGCTCGAATGTTCTCGATCTTCACCGAAGACATTGCGGACTTGTGCCAAAATCGATTCCCAGTCAAACTTTGAAATGCGTTCGACTGCCAAAAAGTCGGCCACGTGATAAACGCCTTTTACCCCATCAATCTTCAGCAGCTCCTGAACTTCTTTTGGAGCGCCTTCCAGATTGTCTTTATGGTAATTATGGCTTTTGCCAAACGGCAATTCCTGATCGATGATCACTTTCATCGTATTCGGGCTTGGTGTCGGTTCAATGGTAATGATTTTCACAAAAAATCCCTCCTGCAATTAGTAGATCATGCTTCCGCAATTTCCTGAAGATAGGTCCAGCGTTCAATCAATGTGTCGCATTCGGCTGTCAGTTCATTGACTTCCTGAGTCAGTTTCGCCAATTTGTCGTAATCTGCTCCTGCCGCCGCCATTTCTTCTTCGCGTTTTTCGATTTTTTCTTCCGCTTCTGCTATCTTGTCCAGGATGCCATCGTACTCCTGTTGTTCTTTGTAGCTCATCTTCTTTTTCGGCTTCGCCGGCTCTACAGGGTCAGCCGCAATCTTTTCAACAAGCTCCTGCTCAGCCAGAGCCACCGGATTGTTTTTTTCTTTAATGAATTCGGAATACAAACCTTGGTATTCTTCTATTTGGCCAGTGCCAGTCGTCCATAGTTTCCGCGCAATGCGGTCAAGGAAAAAGCGATCATGCGAAATGGTGATGACGACACCCGGGAAGTTTTCGAGGAAATCTTCCAGAACAGAAAGCGTCTGGATGTCCAGGTCGTTAGTCGGCTCATCGAGGAACAGGATATTTGGTTGTTCCATCAATAGCTTCAATAAGTACAAGCGTTTGCGCTCGCCCCCGGACAATTTGCCGATTTGCGTGCCATGGCCGTTCGACGGGAACAAGAAGCGTTCAAGCATTTGAGTTGCGGACAGGCGGACTCCTTTTTCCGCTTCAAAATCACTTGATGTCTCCTGAATGTATTCAATCATCCGCTGCGATTCGTCCATTTCAGGCAAATGCTGCGTAAAGTGAGCAATTTTAACGGTGCTGCCGTATTCCATCTGGCCAGTAGTCGGTTCCAATTCTCCAGCCAGCATTTTCATCAAAGTGGATTTGCCGGCGCCGTTTGGCCCGACGATTCCGATGCGGTCTCCACCCTGCAGAAGGAAATCAAAGCCGCTGAAAATCTGCTTGTCGCCATAAGCGACGCCCATATTCTTGCCTTCAATGATTTTCTTGCCGAGGCGTTGGCTTTGCATCGACAGTTCAAGAGACGTATTGTCGTTTTCTTTTTGGACGCTTTCTTTGATTTCATCAAAACGCTGAATACGCGCCTTTTGCTTGGTGGAACGCGCTTTCGCTCCGCGGCGAATCCATTTCAATTCTGAACGGAAACGGTTTTCGAGTTTTTGCTGGGACGATGCGTTCATTTCGTCGCGTATGGCTTTGTTTTCCAGGTAATCGCCGTAGTTCCCTTTATGTGTATACATAGTTTGGTCAGCAATCTCGAATATATGGGTCGAGACTGCATCCAGGAAGTAGCGGTCATGCGTAACGAAAAGCATCGCTGAATCCATGCGCAGCAATGTTTCCTGCAGCCATTCCGTTGAAACGGCGTCCAAATGGTTGGTCGGCTCGTCCAGCAGGATCAAGTCAGCCGGTTCGATCAACGCTTTAGCAAGCGCTACACGTTTCCGCTGTCCGCCTGACAGTTCGCTGACGACTTGGTCGTACATGTCGATCCCCAGTTTCGACAAGGCTGTTTTTGCCAAGGCGTTGATATCCCATGCGTTGTCCTGTTCCATTTTTTCCTGGATCTCCATCAATTCATCCTGCAATTGCGTAGAACTTGAATCAATCATCATATTTTTCAAGGCATTCTCATAAGCGCGGTTTAACGCCAATAACGGCGAATCGCCCGAGAACACTGTTTCGAGTACCGTCAACGACTCATCGAATTCAGGCTCCTGCATCAAATACGTGATCCGGTATTTTTTCGGATGGTCCATGACAACGTTATCGGCATCCATCGTTCCTGCCAAAATGGACATCAAAGTCGATTTCCCTGTTCCGTTGACGCCGATCAAGCCGGCACGTTCTCCTGGATACAATGAAAATTCGACGTCCTTGAATAATGTTTTGGCTCCTACTGTTTTGGTTAATTTCGAAATATTTAAGTGGCTCATTTATTCCCATCCGTTTCTGTTTGAAGTTGCTTTAAAAAGGATAGCATAAATTCATGGCGTTCTTCAGCCATCTGCTTACCAGTTTCCGTAGTCATTTGATCTTTCAGCAGCAATAGCTTTTCATAGAAATGCGTGACGCTGCTGGTTGGTGCATTCCGGTATTCCTGTTCCGTCATTTCGGTGCGTGCTTTTTCGTGCCAATCGTACAACTTCCGTCCTTTTGCGCCGCCGTAGGCAAACGCACGCGCAATGCCGATTGCCCCAATGGCATCCAAACGGTCCGCATCCTGGACGATTTTCGCTTCAATGCTCGATGCCGGCTTGCCGTTGCCGCCTTTAAAGGACACCGAACCGATCACTTCCTGAATGTGATGGCGCTGATCGTCCCGAAGTTCCAGACGATCCAGGATATCACTTTCCAAATCTTCCTCAGGTTTTTTGTATTTCGGATCCGATACATCGTGCAGCAGCACTGCCAGTTCAACAATGAAGGCATCTGCTGACTCCTGTTCCAGAATCGTTTTGGCGTTTTTCATGACGCGCTCAATATGCTGCCAGTCATGGCTCGCATCAAACAAATCATAGATTTTCTTTACTTCGTTCTGGCATCGCTCTATTTTTTCCAGTTCCATGCTTCCGCTCCAATCGCTTGTTTCTTCTATTATAACCTGAAAGCTCCTCAAAATGCCTGTATTCCCAACGATTATTGACGTTTCCATAGGCTTCATGTATAGTATAGCCATCCATAACATGGCGTCTATGGGTCCATGGCATACTCAATAATAGGGGGAACTCGCATGCACCAGGGTACAGTGAAATGGTTTAACTCAGAAAAAGGTTACGGTTTTATTGAGTATAATGATGGTGATGATGTATTTGTCCATTTTACAGGCATTCAGGGCGATGGGTTTCGGACATTGACGGAAGGCAAGCCCGTGTCATTTGAAATTATTGACGGCAACCGCGGACCACAGGCTGCAAATGTTATTCAAATCGAATCAGAATAAAAATAAACAAAAGCAGGGACGGAAAATTCCGTCCCTGCTTTTTATTTTTGGGAAAGAATCGAATCCCCTATTTTTATTTATCGCCGGTACCGACTTTGTTGAGTTCGTTTCCGAGAAACTGCAGCTGCGTTCCGACCGTGCAATTGCTGATGCAAAAACGGTGGGCAGCAGTCTTCCCTTCATCTTTGCGAAGTTGGGTTTTCACAAAGCAGCCTTCACAATATGTAGTCAGCATTTCGTCAATTTCATTGATAATCGAAACTTTTTTCACTTTGTCACCTCTTAGAAAATCGTCATTTCCTCATTCTACTACGCATTTGTCTTTTATTCCAACAATAGTTATACTGACTGAGGACATTTTTTACGGTACCAAGCGGTTCGCAAATTCCCGCTTTACCAAAACTAAGGAGGAAGTTTTTTTGTTTAATGAATTTTGGGGACTGGGCTTTGCCTTGTTCAACTTTGTACTTTTATTGATCATGTATAAATTTTTCGGAAAGACAGGATTGTTCGCCTGGGTGGCTATTTCCACGGTGCTGGCCAATATCCAAGTGACCAAAACCATTGAAATCATCGGTTTGACGGCTACATTGGGCAACAGCTTGTATGCTTCGACTTTCCTGGCAACCGATATCCTGAACGAAAAGTACGGCAAGAAAGAAGCCAAAAAAGCAGTGTGGCTCGGCTTTTCTTCCCTGCTTATCATGGTGCTTGTCATGCAATTCGGCATCAAGTTCATACCGGCTGAAAGTGATTTTGCACAAGGTTCACTGGAAACCGTATTCGGACTGATTCCGCAAATTGCCATCGGCAGCATGGTGGCCTATCTCACCAGCCAGCATTTGGATGTCATCATTTTCAGCGCGCTGCGCAGAATGTTCCCGAAAGACAGCCAATTTTGGATCCGCAACAATGGATCGACTTTGACCAGTCAGTTGCTGGATACCTTAATTTTCACTTCCATTGCTTTCTGGGGCGTGTTCCCGTTCGATGTCTGGCTTCAAATTTTCATTTCGACGTACGTCCTTAAATTTGTCGTCTCTATTATGTCAACGCCGTTCGGCTACCTTGCGAAAGCAATCAAACCCATTGATGAAAAGTAGGTGATTCTATGCTGGAAGTTTTTGTGGATGCGGCGACTGCAGGTTCTCCGCAAGTCAGCGCAGTTGGTGTTTTCATTAGAGGTGAAGGCCATTTGATCCACTGGAGCGAATATGTGGGTGAAATGGACAATCATACGGCAGAATTCACTGCACTGGTAAAAGGATTGGAACTGGCGAAGGGCCTGACTTCGGGCATGGTCTCCATCAAGTCCGACTCGCAGGTGACGGTGGATGCTTTTGAAAGAGGCTCGATCAAAAATCCGAAGTTCAAGCCTTTGTTGGCACAAGCATTGGAAATCGGCGACTACTTCGATTTCTGCTTTATCAAGTGGATTCCGGACTCACAGAACCGGGCAGCGGACGCCCTTGCCCGTACGGAACTTCGCGCTCATAAATAATCTGTCCATCTTGTGGCGGCCGTTCTCATTTTTGAGGGCGGCTGCTTTGGTTTCTATGCATACTCAGCCGGCAAAGTCTGATAAGATTAACCTATCATCTTTTATTGGAGGAACTTTATGAGAACTAAACTTGGCACTGCACTCGATATTTTCATTTTGGTCATCGGTCCATGGATCGTCTATACACGAATCATTGAAATGATGCAAAACGGAGTCTCTGTCTATCCGATGATTTCGGTGTTGATCGTCACGGTTGCCGTGATATTCTCCATCTACAACCTGTACTTGCTTGTGGCACGCAAACAACAGGACAACACGAAAAAATAAGTGGAAAAGAGGCTTGAATGGTGAAATCGGTTTTGTTTTATTTTATTCCGCTGCTGATTTTCGCGGTGATCAACAACGTGGTTGAAATCTTATCGTGGCCGTATTATTTGGTGCTGCTGGTGGCATTTCTTGTGTTCCAACTGGCGCGCATCCGCTATCCGAAAGATGCCATTCCACCCATTGCCAAAATCACACAAGCGGCTTTTTACATACTGACTGTGGCAACGATTTTCCGTGACCAGTATTTGGATCCGTTAATCATCAACATCCTATTGGGTGTTGCACTCGGATTGGTGATCATCGAATTGCTGCAGACGAAAAAAAAGCCAGCCTAAGCTGGCACTGACCTTGAACAGCCTTAAGCTGTTTAAGGTTTTTTGTTTAAAAAATCTTTAGAAATACGCTTGATTTGTTATGGTGGAAAACTATTTCGTGAAATACCAGACCAGCACCAAAACGATGGCGACGATGACCCAGGTGATGATGCGGATCAGGTTTTGTTTCTTTCGGATTTCTTCTTGTTCTTTGACGTCTTTCAACAACGGCATGGACTCACCTTCTTTGCTTAATTATTTCCTATCAGTTCGCTATTCAATTATGATGAAAGAAAGGAGGTTTTCTTTGTGAAAAAAATATGGGCTCCCTCAATTATCCTCTTGCTGCTGGCAGGCTGCAACAATGCTGCACCCAATCCGGAAGAAGCGACAGCTCCTTTCGATGAAATAGCGACAGGACTTGAGGCACCTTGGGCAATCAATAAAACCGGTGATGAATTTTATATTTCAGAACGTGCAGGCACTGTTGCCTATATAGATGAAGAAGGCGCACTTACACGGCAGAAAGTCAGCTTTTCGGACTCTCTTTCCAGCGCAGCCGAAGCCGGATTTCTGGGCTTTGTGTTAAAACAGGACTTTGATGAAAGCCAAGAAGCGTACGGTTATTATGTCTATGAACGCGATGGCAATGACTACAATAAAATCGTCTCCATGCAGTTGGACAATGGACAGTGGCGGGAAAACGAAGTGCTTTTGGAAGGAATTCCGACAGGCAATGTCCATCACGGCGGCAGACTTGAGCTGGATGAAAAAGGCACTCTTTTCGCAACGGTCGGTGATGCTTCCACGCCAGAACTGGCCCAGGACCTTGCTTCTGTCAACGGCAAATTATTAAAATTGAACAACTCTGATGAATTCGAGATTTATTCGCACGGCCATCGCAATCCGCAGGGAATCACTTGGGACGGAGATACCATGTATGCTTCTGAACATGGCCAATCAGCGAATGATGAAATCAATATCATTGAAGAAGGCCTGAATTACGGATGGCCGACCATTGAAGGCGACGAGTCTGAAGAAGGCATGGTGTCGCCGTTCTTCACAACCGGTTCCGATGAGACATGGGCTCCGAGCGGCATGGATATCCACAACGGCTCTCTGTATGTAGCAGCCCTCCGCGGAACCGCCATTAAAGTGTTGGATCCGGAAAGTGCCGAAGTGACAGATTCGATTGAAGGCTTCGGGCGTGTGCGGGATGTCTATTCGGACGGAGACTCGCTTTATTTCATTTCCAATAACACCGACGGACGCGGCACACCGGCAGACGGCGATGACAAGCTTTATAAATTGAATGAATAGCAAGAAGGGTATCGGCGTTGTGCCGATACCCTTTTTTTCATCTCTCCAGAACTTAATGGCGGTGCTGATTTGCGTCCAGCAGCTCTATTTCGAATGGATTCTTTAAATACAGCTGGATTTATCACAAAATCAGATAAACTTAACCATCATGTCTTCATCGATGTACTTCTCGCCGATTTTCATGGCACGGATTTCTGTTCCGTATTTTTCAAAGCCAAGCCTTTCGTACAATTCGATCGCCTGCAGATTTTCACTAGCAACCATCAGGTCCAGCCGCTCCAGCCCTTGCCAACCAGCCGCATAATCAAGGAGTTGCTGCATCAATCGCCGCGCTATGCCTTTGCCTCTTGCTGAAGGCGTTACATAGACCGCCACGACCGATGCCCGGTGGCTCATCTTAGGTGTGGTATGGCGCAGCAAAGTGACGTTACCGCATAAATCCCCATCTGCAAATGCACCAAAAGTGACGGCATGCGCCAAGGCCAAGCTTTCCGCCGTTTGTGCCACCGGCCTCTTGACAGCATCTTCCAGCCTAGTAGCGAAAACATCCGGGCTGTTTGTTAATGCTTCAATCCGTAAATCGTAATAAAGTTGTGCGTCATTGGCATTGAGCTTTCTTATCTCCATGTACAGACATCCTTTTCACCTGAATTCCTGCTCCACTGTTCCTTTGCCGTCGGCGACTCGGATTTCTGCATAAGCGCCGTTAACAAAAGTGATTTGCGGGGGCATATGGCCTAAATCGATATCATAGGCAATCGGCAGATTGAGGCCTTCTGCAAGATCCTGGTACATTTTTTCGGCGGTATAGCCTTCGACCCGCTCATTCGCTGCACTTCTTCCAAATAAAATGCCCGCACAATTGTCGAACCAGCCGGCATATTTCATTTGTGTCAGCGAACGTTTCAAGTCCGCAACGGACATTTCACAATTCTCCAGGAACCAGACAACCTGTTCTCCCGGAATATGCTGTTCCCGAAAAGCTTGTACTCCCCCGTATGGCGTGCCGATGATGTGCCGGACGACATCGATACACCCGCCCAACAGGCGGCCTGCAAAGTTTTCCTCGTTGCCGGAAACCGTTTTCCATTCGGTCGGTTCCGTCAGGTGATAGACGACTGGCGATGGATTCGAATGATTCCATTCCTTCTGATAAAGCGCCGAAGAATGCTGAGAAACGGATTTCCCCGCCTCGGTTTGAAGAACTGTCAGCCACTGCCGCGTCGTTTCGTCACTTTTTTCGCCCCGCAGATCCACGATGTTCGTTCCGTGCGCTGTGGCTATTCCCGTTTTTAAAGTAATGGCCAGCAGCAAGACACTGAGATCCGAGTACCCGAGCACCCATTTCGGCTGGATTTGGGAGAAGTCTACATACTCCAGCATTTCAATCAGCAATTCACCGCCCCATGGCGGGAAAATGAAATCGATTCCCGGATCATTCATCATGTCCATGAATTCAGCCGCCCGCTTTTTGGCAGGAGCCGATTTGGCAAACTCTTGTGTCCAGGCCGTCTTCCCGGTTTTTATATCGAAGCCATTTTGTTGTTGGCGGGCAATGGCCTGCTCCAGCAGATGATGCTGTTCTTTCCCCACCCCTGATGATGGTGCTGTAATGCCGATTGTTTTGAAAGTAGTAGCAGGATAACGAATCATCCAATAGTCCCCCTTTTCAAGTTAAACGAAATAAAACAAGGAAAAAATCATTGCCATTAAAACAGCAGCACCTACGCAAAACCATACCGCATGTCCCATTATTTCGAGAAAACGGCTCGGTTCTTTGTCCAATCTCTCCCCTTTAAACTGGGAGAAATCCGGTGGTGTTTCTCTTTTGCGAGCAGTCTCCTTCATCTTTATCGTCTTTGATTCTGTGGTCGGGTTCATTGTCTTCCTCCTAAAATCAGTAGCAGTAAAATCATTGAGATATCTCCCATTATACTAAACTTAACTTGAGAAGAAAGTCCCCTTTTCTTCATATTGGCATTTTTCAGACTTAACAAGAGCCCCATTTGCTTGAAATAGATCTGCCAGGGTATATATGATAGAAAAGACACGAAAATTGCAGAGGGGTTGATCAGGATGAAAGTGTTGGTAGTCGGGGCAAACGGACAAATCGGTAGGCATTTTGTAAAAATGCTGGCGGACAGTGAAGAACACACGCCCAAAGCAATGATCCGCAAAGAAGAGCAAATCAGTTTTTTCAATAGTCTCGGTGTTGAATCCGTATTAACGAGCTTAGAAGGCAGTGTTGAGGAGATTGCAGACGCTATGAAAGATTGCGACGCTGTCGTATTCACTGCCGGCAGCGGCGGCGGAACCGGCGCGGACAAAACTTTGCTGATCGATTTGGACGGCGCTGCAAAAACAATTGAAGCTGCTGAACAAACAGGCACAGAGCGATTTCTGATGATCAGCGCCATCAATGCTGATAAACGGGAAATGTGGAAAGAAGATATGGCCCATTATTATGTAGCCAAACACCACGCGGATAACATTCTGCGCGCCAGCGGGTTGGTCTATACCATCATCCGTCCCGGCCTTTTGACAAACGATCCGGGAACCGGCAAAATTCTAGCGACTGAGAACTTGGATTCCGGTGAAATTCCCCGGGAAGATGTCGCCAGTGTCCTCTTGCATGCTTTGGCGAATGAACATACTTACAATAAAACATTTGAAATCATTTCTGGAGAGCAGGACATCGAGGATGCATTAAACCGGTTATGAGTTACCCTTTCTCTAATGAAGAACCATTTGAATAACACATTCATAATCATTTGCTTTTGGTTTACAAAAACGCAGTGTCACCCTGAAAGAGATGCACAATCAAACTTTTGATTGTGCATCTCTATTTATAAATTAGCTTTTTCTGTATTTCTCTTTCTTATTTAGAAATCAAAATTCTGGTTTCCAATTAAAGCAGCAACTCAATAAATTATTTCTTTTTTCTTTTTTTTATCAAAAGAAGTGTTAATACAATCACAACTATTACTGCCAAAAGAGCAACAAAGATCCCATATTCCGACCCATTTTCGTCAACCTCGACATTCTGTAAAGTGATTGTTTCTTTATCAGCAAAAAATTCCTCTGCTATATAGGTATGATCTGTTGTCGGAGAACAAAGTGGATGTATCCAGTTCTCTCCTTCTTTATTAAGATAATACAAGTAACCTTTATTCAGTTTACTTGACCCCCAAGTGATATCTTCTTTTACTGTAATAAAGTTTTCGTCTACACCTTTAAAGCTTGTATCAACAGCTATTGTTAAAATTTTTTCATTGTGGTTCTCTTTGATGTTTACTACTATTCCTATTATCACTGCATCGTATTCATCGAAAGCAATATCTGGCGGAGAAGGCTCCACACACGATAAAGTAAAACCGGGTTTAGGCATTAAGATTAGAGAGATAATAAATAGAATAAAGATTAATTTCTTCAAAGAATCCCTCCTTTTTTCAGTACCTAGACAGTCAACTATAAACAACAGATTTAATGGGAGAAAGACTTAGTCTCGACTTCAATTGCATAACTGACTATCTCTATATCATTTAGTCGGCTATTAATCCCAAAAGTTACATATCAAATTTATTTCAGGACCTTATTACTTCAGCCAGTTTACAGTACACCGTGAATCCCTAATAGATAGCATCAAAAAAACACCGCTAAAAGCGGTGCTCAATAATATACATTCAAAAGACATTTCGTATTTAGCGACTCCAAACTAAACCAATTAATTACACACGTATTTTTTGCTATTGCGAGACTGTTTTTAAATTCTTAATCCCCATTACCAGCTGGAACACAAACGCGATCGAACAGAGAATGATCGCGGCATAGCCAAGCCCGCCGATCGGTGTCATTTGGAAAGTCTGGATGACCAGAAGTGCCATCATGACCGCGATGCCGAAGTTCACAATATACGGCCGGTCATAGAATTTCTTGGAGGCGATGCCCACAAAAATCGCCACTGCAATAATTAAAATCAATAAACTACTCCCCATTGTTCTCCCTCACCCTTTTGCTTTGTCTTCCACAAGTCTAGCATTTATCCTACCGACCTGATAGAGTGTCTGGCAATTTTTTATATGCCAATTTCCGGATGATGGGTTCCTGATCCGGAAACTGTTCAAGCAGCTCCGCCTGCAGCAACAATTCAAAGTCCGCAAAGTCAAATCCAGGCGAAACCATGCAGCCTACCAGTGAAAAAGCCTCATCCGCCTCCACAGTCGAACCGAAAATACTGCCCTTCTCGACTAAAACCTGCGGCCGTTCCCCCGCTGCTATATCCAAGCCTAATTTTTCTGCCCGGTAATTCCCTTGAACATCGAGAATATGCACCGTAGTGGTCTGCCCCGCGTGGAAATACCACAGTTCATCAGACTTCAGCCGGTGGAAATGGGAAACATCCTGCGACCTTAGCAGAAAGTAAATGCTGGTATACAAATTCCGTTCGGCGGGATGCGTATCCAGGCTGATTTTTTCAGGCGAGACGAAAGACTGTTTGAAATATCCGCCCTCCGGGTGCGCAGCCATATCCAAATGGGTGATCCAATCCTCTGCATTCATCATATCCAGCTCCATTCCTTATTATTTTTTCCTGCCCCAAATTAATGAAACTTTCCAGCTCTTTAGACGTATTCATTATATAACATATCCATATAAGTTGAACGATAGAAACCAGCTTTCAAATTACCACTGTATACATAAAAGGTGTGGAGCAAACCAGCGGAGACTCCCGCGGGATAGCGAAGTGCCGAAATCCACTCGGGCGTTTAGCCCGAGTTAGTTCGGCGCAAGCCCGTAGGAAAGCGGAGCTGGTTTGAGGAATATCAGCAGGCGATGATTCTTAGTTCAACTTATATAATAAACCGAGGAGGAATAAAAAATGAATAATCATGAAATCGATTTTAAGCTTCATGGGGACGATATGCAGTTCGTAGAAGTGGAACTGGATCCATCCGAAACCGTCATTGCAGAAGCGGGTGCCTTGATGATGATGGAAGATGGTATCGCCATGGAAACGATTTTTGGGGACGGCTCCAAAAGTTCCGGCGGCAGCGGCTTGATGGGCAAACTGATGGGTGCAGGAAAACGCATCATCACCGGTGAGAGCCTTTTTATGACGGCCTTCACCAATAACGGGACCGGAAAACGCCATGTGTCTTTTGCGGCCCCTTATCCCGGCAAAATCATTCCGATGGACTTGAGCGTACTGAACGGCAAAATCATCTGCCAAAAAGATTCCTTCCTGGCAGCGGCAAAAGGCGTGTCCATCGGCGTTGAATTTCAGCGCAAACTCGGTGCCGGCTTTTTTGGCGGAGAAGGATTCATCATGCAAAAACTTGAAGGCGACGGCTTAGCGTTCGTCCATGCAGGCGGCACCATTTACCGAAAAAATCTCCAAAAAGGCGAAGTGCTGCGCGTCGATACCGGCTGCCTGGTCGCGATGACGGGCGACGTCGACTATAATATCGAAACCGTTCCCGGCATCAAAACTGCTTTGTTCGGCGGCGAAGGTTTGTTCTTCGCTACGCTTCGCGGACCGGGCAGCGTCTGGATCCAATCGATGCCATTCAGCCGTTTGGCCAGCCGCGTATTCGCAGCCGCTCCTCAAAATCCTGCCGGCCGCTCGCAAGGTGAAGGCAGTGCTGCAGGCGGGTTGTTCGATTTGTTGGGCGGAAGATAATCATACTAATTCAAAGCCGACTGTCCAATTGAAAACAGTCGGCTTTTTCCTGTCTAAAATTCAATTTGCCATAGGCTTTCCTACCGGTGAATCTGTGTTTTAAATCCCGGCATTGGCCGGTTTCAAATATTTCCCAGTTTTTATTTTTTTGTAGTTAAAGCCCATCAGTCTCATGGCGTTCAAGATGACGATGAGAACGCTCGCTTCATGGATGAACATGCCGGAAGCCAAGTGGATGGATCCCGTCAGCACACCGGCCAACAGGACCGCCACAATGCCGACTGCAAAGAAAGTATTTTGTTTCATGTTGCGGATCGTTGCTTTTGACAATGAATAGGCATGCGAGAACTGCATCAGTTTGTCAGCCATCAACACGACATCCGCGGTTTCCATTGAAATATCGGTGCCGCCTTCTCCCATCGCCAGTCCGATATCCGCTGTAGCGATCGCCGGGGCATCGTTGACCCCATCTCCTGCCATTGCGACTACATAACCTTGTTTTTTTAATTGGTTTACGAAAGCCACTTTGTCTTCCGGAAGCAACTCGGCATGGAATTCATCCAGCCCTAAAGCTGTGGCGACCAGCTCGGCCGTATGCTGATTATCACCCGTCAGCATGACGATTTTCTTGACGCCGTTTTTTCTCATTTGAGCGAGCGCTGGCGCTGCGTCTTCGCGGATTTGGTCGGCGATCGAAAAGATGCCGGCCACTTTCCCATCTACTGCTGCAAAGATGGCAGTATTTCCGGATTTTTCACGCCCTACCGCATAACTTTCTGTTTCCGCCGGGATGGAGATGTTTTTCGCTTTCATCAGTTTCCGGTTCCCAATCGCCAAAACCCGCTCTCCTACTTTAGCCACCAACCCGTTGCCTTTGATGACTTCTACGTTTTCCGGTTCTTGGCCAAGGTCCATATTCCGTGCTTTCGCTTCTTTGACAATTGTTTGGCCAAGATGGTGTTCAGACACCATTTCCGCCTGCGCCACCCATTGAAGCAATTCCTGTTCATTATAAGAATGAAAGACTTTGATCTCTGTCACTTCCGGTTTCCCTTTCGTCAATGTACCGGTTTTATCGAAGACCAGTGCATCAACTTTTGAAAACCGATCCATCACTTCCCCGCCTTTGACCAAAACACCGTTCTTCGCTCCGTTGCCGATGCCCGCTACACTGGAGACCGGTGCGCCGATGATCAATGCACCGGGACAGGCAATGACGAGAAACGTAATGGCGAGATGAAGATCTCTGGTCAGTATATAAACAACTATCGATAACAGCACTACTGCAGGTGTATAGATATTCGCAAATTTGTTCAGGAATTTTTCGGTTTTCGATTTTGATTCCTGCGCTTCTTCCACCAATTCGATGATTTTCGCGAATGTGGTGTCATCTCCCACTTTTTCGGCGATAATTTCGATGTAGCCAGTATCGATGACTGTACTGCTGAACACTTTGTCCCCTATTTTTTTGGATGCCGGGACTGATTCTCCTGTAATGGCCGCTTCATTCAATAACGCATGTCCAGTGAGGATTTTGCCGTCCACCGGCACTTTGCCGCCGGTCCGGATGATGACATGATCTCCTTTGGCCACTTCTTCTACCGGCACAGTTACATTGACGCCATTCCGGATGATATTCGCTTCCTGTGGTGCCATATCCACTAAACCTTTTAAAGAAGACCGCGTTTTTTCCAATGTACGGGCTTCCAGATAATCTCCGAACAGGAACAGGAATGTCACAACTGCGGATTCCACGTATTCCCCGATAAACAACGCCCCGATAACAGCGATTGTCACCAGCAGCTCGATGCTGAAGGCTTTCATCCTTAATGCCTGAAACGCTTTGATGGCAATTGGAATTCCCGCAATGACCGTCGCGAGGATCAATGTGAGCTGGCGCAACTCATGAAAACCTCCACTATTCAAAGCCAAGGCGAGCATCAGCAAGAAACCGGCTCCGAATGTCATCGTTTTTTTGTGCTTGTGAATAAATGCAAACATCGCTCTTCAACTCCTCTTTCATTAGTTTCGAAATTACAAATATATTCCTCGTGCGTGATGCTTTTCTTTATACTTCTATAATAAACCGGATTATTTTTTTAGTACTTGACCCCCGTCAAGCAATTGCAGTTTACGATTGAAAATTAATGCCTTTTTTGTTTTCTCATACATTTGGTGAGTGGATCTTCTATAGAAATGGGGTTTGGTAAATGAAATCACATTCAATAGAGAATAGACTGCAACGATTCGAACAAGGGCTTTTCCACCTATTATTCTCAACGGCTCTTTAACCCGTTTTTCATTTCACATCTTGATGCAGGTCAAGGAATGAACTGACTGGAGACATTATACTGAAATTAGAAAAACAAAGGAGTGATTGAAATGACCACAGTTAAATTCCAATTAGAACCGCTGACTTGCCCTTCCTGCATCAAAAAAATCGAAGGAAAAGTAGGGAAAATAAATGGCGTTGAGGAAGTGAAGGTGTTGTTCAATTCCAGTAAAGTAAAAGCCGTTTATGACGAAGACAAAGTAGCACCGGAAGACTTGAAGGCAGTCATTGAGAAACT
The DNA here is from genome assembly GCF_030407735.1 of Planococcus sp. APC 3900. Taxonomy (NCBI): domain Bacteria; kingdom Bacillati; phylum Bacillota; class Bacilli; order Caryophanales; family Caryophanaceae; genus Planococcus; species Planococcus sp. APC 3900. The sequence goes on from NZ_JASDCT010000005.1 coordinate 135,891, forward strand.
AGGCTACCCAGTTGTCGCTTAACAGCTGGCATTCCGTTAAAGAGACGCATCCACCTATAGAGTTTTCTTCATCCTTCACTAAGAAACAGCAGAACAAAAGCCAAGAAACAGCAATCATTTTTCTTGGCTTTTTTATTTGGTTGATTTTTGAAAAAAACGCCAGACAAATCAATCGACTTGATGTGCATCAAGTTTTTTTATCGGGTTTTCCGGTAAGCTGAATGTAGAAAGAAAGTTAAGAACAGGAGTGTTCGCTATGATTCAAGTTCTTATCCTTTATGCTAGTTCTACCGGGAATACAGAAGAAATAGCCGATTTAATAGAAAAGTACCTGGACCCGACAGTCTGTGAAACGACCATGGAAAATATCGAAATGGGAGACATGGATCCCCAGCGCCTTCTTCAGTATGACGGCATTCTTTTCGGCACCTATACGTATGATGACGGGGACCTTCCCTTTGAAACGGATATCTTTTGCGATACTCTGCGGACTGTCGACCTTACCGGGAAAGTCGTTGGGGTTTTCGGTTCAGGAGATACGGCTTATGACGAATTCTGTGCAGCGGTTGACTTGATGAAAGCGGAATTTAAACAGCAGAACGCCCGGGTCATCCAGCATTCCGTCAAAGTGGACCTGTCACCCGATGAAGAAGATCTGCAATCCATCAAAAAACTGGCTGAGGAGTTTCAGGATCTGACAACAAATTCCGCCGCAACCAGAAAAGCCGGGAATTTTTGATTTATGGAACTACTTAAGGAAAGTCAATTTAGATAATATGAGGAGGAAGTAAAAATGAAAACTCAACACCCCGTAAATTGTGATTGCATCCAGGAAATAGATCGTATGATTGACGAAGGATTAAGCGGAGGCACAGTCGATCCAAAGTATACGCAAGCTCATCTGAAGCTGAAAGAAAAATACCAGCCCACCCCTTCAGTCCAGCCAGTTGAAATATCCGAACAAGGAGGAGACATAAAATGAATGCAGTTCAGTGGATTTCACCTTTCTCTACAGACTTCACCTTCAGCTCTCTAATGCAGGAACATCAAGCAATTTTGATTATCGGGCTTCTGATCCTCTTTGTCTCGGTGGTGTTAAGGGCGGGAAGATTCGTTATTGCTCAGGCTGTCCTGCTGGCCCTCTTCTTTGTCATCACAGAAACCTTATCCAATCCGCTTTACCTGGTACTGGTCATTCTGCAGGTACTGTTCGGAATCTGGATGATTTGGAAAGTCAAAGCTGCCGTCGACACTAGTTTTTATCGGCATTCTGAAAAAACACATCTACGGCCGCATGACATCACCAAAGGCGGCAATGCAGGAACAGGCCATCTTCTGTATTGATGACACGGTGTTCGGTCGCAGCACATCATAGAAAACGTCTATTCTATGCCTTTGCAGGCGCTGAATAGACGTTTTATTGCGAGGAACTATTCGACACGAAATGGTGACGCCAGGGAAATCTCGAAATAAGGTACATCTTGCGATAAGAACGTTTTAACGATCCGGTACTCACCAGGAGCCAGTTCAATCCCCAATCCTTCTATCGAAAATTCCATCTCCGTTTTAGTTCCCGCCTGCAGTACATGGCCAAAATCATTGAAGTCGGGATTGTTGATGAATACAGCGTCTGAATGGGTCAGGAGATGCCAGCCGTCCTGCTGTTTCAACTCGATATATACATAGTCACCATACCCAAAATCCTGTCCACTGTCGTTTTCGAGTTCCATTCCAATAACAATGGACGATTTTTGGTATCGCGCCTTTTCAAGATGCATGGATAATCCCGCCTCACTCGAATGCAGCAGTTGATCAGGAGACGGATCGGCCAATGTCTTCATCAACGGTTCTCTGCCACAGGCTGTCATCATTGCCAGAAGAAACACCAAGCACAGTATCTTTTTCATAAACTCACCTCTCCCTTCAGCATAGCTCTAGGGCAGTTTCTTCGCCTTGACCCCCATCAAGCTTCTCAAGGAAGATGGAATGGACATAAAAGTGCCAAGAAAGAAGGTTTGACAAAAGAAAGAGCACATGAGATTATATCCTAACGACCGTTAGGAAGGTGAAAAAATGAAAGCTGACCATATTCTTCAAACTGCCGTCGGCCATTTTGCAAAAGAAGGCTTTGAAGGCGCTTCGCTCAGCAAAATTGCCGAGGAAGTTGGCATCAAGAAGCCATCGATTTATGCTCATTACAAAGGAAAAGACGATTTATTCCTTTCTGCACTTCAGTATTCGTTAAATACACAAAAAAGCCACTTGGCAGCCTATTTTAATTCCGTAAGAGATGAACCGTTGGAATCCATCCTTTATGGTTATTTCAATTGGTTCGCCAAAGAAAGCCAGGACAACGAACGAATGAACTTCATCTTGCGAGTTGCTTATTTCCCGCCACTCAGACTGGAAAAAGAAGTTGGCGAATTTTTCAACCCTTTCTTTGACAGCATGCATCGCCACTTAACCCGTCTATTGCGTGAGCGGGACCGACAAGAAAAAGTTTTACATTCAGAGGATTTTTCAAATGCGGCATTAGCCTATTTGACGGTAACAGAAGGAACGATGACTGAATTGGTCTATAGCGGCATGGACCGCTATGAAAGCCGCCTACAGGCTGTTTGGCCGATCTTTTGGCGCGGCTTGCGCAAGTAAATCACCAGATTCTCGTCATGCAGACTCTTGATTTGAATCTTTCATTCATTAAACTGAGTGGTTTCCTTCTAATCCAAACCATTACGACTCATCAGGCACGAATATACTAAGGAGATCACCACATGAAAACAAATAAATTAGTTTTATCCACATTATTGCTTAATCTATTTATCGCATTTTTAGGAATTGGCCTGGTCATCCCGGTTACACCGACCATTATGAACGAATTGGACATTTCAGGAACCGTCGTCGGTTACATGGTTTCTGCTTTTGCTTTAGCCCAGCTGATTGTTTCGCCGATCGCTGGACGATGGGTCGATAATATCGGACGCAAGCCCATGATTATTATCGGATTGCTTATCTTCAGCATTTCGGAATTTCTGTTCGGCATCGGTGAAACAGTTGAAGTCCTGTTTCTTTCCCGGATTCTCGGAGGCGTCAGTGCCGCATTCATCATGCCGGCTGTGACCGCCTTCATTGCAGACATCACTACCAGCAGTACGCGCCCGAAAGCTTTAGGCTATATGTCTGCGGCCATTTCCACCGGCTTCATCATCGGCCCGGGGATCGGCGGCTTCCTGGCTGATATCAGTACACGGCTTCCTTTCTTCTTTGCAGCTGGCTTCGGTTTATTTGCGACCATTCTATCGTTGATTACATTAAAAGAGCCGGAACGGATATACGAAGTGGAGGAAAAACATCAGGCGATTCCGAAATCAGGATTTAAAAAGATCTTTTCACCCATGTACTTCATTGCGTTCATGGTCATCCTCATTTCGTCATTTGGTCTGGCCGCATTCGAATCGCTGTTTGCGCTGTTTGTCGACCATAAGTTCGGCTTTACCGCGATGGACATCGCCATCATCATTTCACTCGGCGCTATAGTCGGCGTAGTTTTCCAGGTTGGCTTGTTCAATCGGCTGACTCAATGGCTCGGCGAAATCCGGTTGATCCGCTACAGCCTATTGGTGTCGACCATCTTGGTGTTCATTATGACTTTCGTCAACAGCTATTGGTCAATCCTGCTGGTGACGATGGTGGTGTTTGTCGGTTTTGACCTGATGCGCCCTGCCGTCACTACATATCTGTCCCGGATTGCCGGAAACGAGCAAGGATTTGCTGGGGGAATGAACTCGATGTTTACGAGCATCGGCAATATTTTTGGTCCGATTATCGGCGGGATCCTGTTCGATATCGATTTGAACTACCCGTTCTATTTTGCGACCATCGTACTTGGAGTCGGCATCGCCTTAACGTATGTATGGAAAAGCCCTTCGCTGGGACAAGGAAAAGAAACCAGCAAACCCGTTGAAATTTCTTGATGCCGTGTGGTGCCGTGAATGGAAGAAAAGAATATATAAAGAAACACAAGGCAGGCCTACTTGATTTATTCAAGTAAGCCTGCTTTTTCATTTTACATTTTTTTGAAAGGACTCAAACTTCATTTATCCACAAAGTAACGCCAAAAGAATAACGCATTCATTTTGGCGTTTTTGCCAGCTCTATGGTCTAAAATACTTGTCCCTTATAGCTTGAATTTTAATATCAGCTTCCTCATTACTTAAAGTTTATTGCCATTCTTGAGTTGCGTAAAGAAATCTCCCCTCGAATTTCCAAAGCGGACTCGCTTTGCTTTTGATGACCTTCCGCTTTCATCCAATTGGCAGTTAGCAATTTTTAAAATCAAGCAATGCCTGCTGTATGTAGTACAGAATCGTCTTTGGCTATGTTATGTTTGTTTAGACGAATAGCTTTCATACTACAATGACATAATAGAAGGGGGATAATAATGCAGATCAGGCAAGCACAAGCAAAAGATGCAGCCGGCATCGCAAAAGTGCATGTAGACAGCTGGAGAACGACGTACAAGAACATACTGCCAGATGAATTTCTGAAAAACTTATCCTATGAGCAGCGAACAACATTATGGGATTGCAATATTTCAGATCAAACAAATTATATCGTGGTAGCTGAGAATGCTGATGGCACCATCATCGGCTTCGGTACTGCAGCGAAAAGAAGAACCAACACCGTTGAAGGGGCGGCTGATTTGACGTCCATCTATTTGCTGAAGGACTATCAATCGCAAGGAATCGGAAAATTACTGCTGGCGGAATTGTTTCTTCATTTCAAGCAATCGGGTTACAAAAGCGTATTTGTGGAAGTACTCGAGGAGAATAAAACCCGGTATTTTTATGAATACTACGGGGCTAGGCTTACAAAGTCTGTAGAGATAAAAATATCCGGGACCGTTTTAAATGAATTGATCTATGAGTGGGACCATGTAGACGTCGTGCTTGAAAAACTGATTAAAAACTAAAGCCAAAAGATTTTGGTCTCCAACTTTATCGTTCTAGATGTTTTCTTTATTCTTTTCCCAGTAAATCATATCGTATGTGGCCTGAGTTCTCTTCATCCCCAGCTTTTCGAGGACGCGGATTGATCCGATATTGTCCAAATCCGTTTCTGCGATTACTTTTATAACATCCTTTTTATGAAACGCCCAATCCAAAAGGCATTCGACAGCTTCTGTAGCATATCCTTTGCCCCACTCAGATTCGAGAAAACCATATCCCACTTCCACTTGTTGATTGGCATCCGGTTTCCCTTTAAATCCCGCATCACCAATGATCAACCCATCGGATTTCCGCAGCACCAGCCAGCTTCCCCAACCATACAATGCCGGATCGTTTTTCAATTCTTTGACGTGATCGGCGATTTGAGGACCGTTCTCATAGTGTTGAGCTTCTATGACTTGAGCTGACTGGCTGTCACATGGAAGCAGTATTAATCGTGCAGTTTCGCTTTTCATTTTCGTTGCTCCTATTCATTTACTAAATACTAATGGTGTTTACTAGGCATTTCTTGATCTGCAACTTTCCCTTTTTTTAGCGCATCCAACTCTGCCTCTGACAGCTCACCGACGATGAATTGCTGGCGGGGATTGACGATGGAACCTTTAAATCCGGCGTGGACATCCAAATAATAAAGTCCATCTTCTTCAAGATAAAGCTCCATTTCATACAGCCCCTCTTTTATGAATGCTGCTTCTTCCATCGGCAAACGAAACGAACCGTCATGTTTTAAAATTTCAAAATGAACAAAATCAGCTTTTTCAAGCTTCTCACCATCTCGCGACAAAATTGCTTGCACTTTAAATGGCTCATCAGCAGCAATAACATCGGGGACAGCTACTTTAACTTCAAGAGCGTTCTCTTTCTTGTACAAATCCGCCGCATCGTTTCGAAGGGAGCAAGCGCTAAGGAGAAGCATACCACCGATGAATAGAACCAATAAATATTTCCTTTTCATTTTTCTGTCCGCCTTTCTTCGTTTAGGCGTTAAACCACCGCTTAACAACTGGGATGCGCTGGATGATCAGCCAATCAAATAACCAGACAACCAATATCGACAAACCGACCAGTGGAAATAGAATCCCCAATCCGATCATCAGCCAAAGAAACATTTTCGTTTTAAAAAGAGCTGGTGCAGTTGGTCCACCCATCCCTTTTTTTGGTTTTCGCTTCCACCATAAATAAACGCCGCTTATCGCTGTCAATATAACGCCTAAGCAAATGATCAGGCTAGCAAGTTGGTTGGCCAAACCAAATTGAGTTCCTTTGTGCAACGTAATCCCCCACGCTACCACCTTACCGATTATTCCGTAATTATCGTAACGGTAATCCGCCAGAACCGCACCCGAATATTGATCAATATGAATAGTCGCTTCATCCTGGGCTTTAGGCGGGAACACGGAAAGTGTATAGACGCCTTCCGGTTCCTGAGGAATGATAATGGAGTAGGTTGGGTAAATGCCTGTTTGCTCTGCAATTTTAACCACTTGATCCAGTGTTTGCGGTACCAGACCCTGCAAACTCGATATGGGAACATCCAAGGTTTCAGCAGCCCAGGGAACTTCTGCAATATCCTGTGTTTCAACTCCTGAAACAGGTGCCTCACCTATCCATACCGAAGGCGGATAACCTTCCCCAGTATTTGTTGTGATTGCTTGAAAATTTGCTCCCCACAATCCTGACCACGGCAAACCTGTCAGGATTAAAAATAATAACCCTCCAGAAACCCAAAAAGCAGGAACTGCGTGCAAATCGCGCCTTAAAATCTTTCCGCCTTTTTTCAATCGGGGAAACAAAACCCCTCCCATACCTTTTGGTTTCTTGGGAAACCATAAAAAGAAACCCGTCACCAATAGTACAATGGCCCAGCAAGCAGCCAATTCGACAATCCGATCACCCAGCGTTCCAGCCATAAGTTCGCCGTGTATTTCTTCAATTTTATCCATAATCCGATCTTCATTATTCAGTTCTCCAACGGACTTCCCTGTATAAGGATCTATAAAAAGCGTCAGAGATTCTTCGTTTGTACTTATGGTTACTTCACTCGAACGCTCATTGTCTTCACCTGGCCGATATTGCGTGACTATGGCTTCGGGATATAACCGTTTCACTTCTTCCAGCTGTTCAGAAACAGCCACTTTTTCTTTCTGTGGATCAACTTGATAATATTCCTGGTAAAGTACACTTTCAATTTCACTTTTAAACAAATAAACAGAGCCTGTTACTGCTAAAAGTAAAAGGAGCGGTGCAAAAAGAACACCTGCATACAAATGCCATCTCCATATTGTTTTATATGTATTTCTGCCTAGCGTCTTTTTGGGGATTTTATCGGAATCCCCTTTCTCTCTATTGTCTTTCAATTGAACTTCCTCTTTTCTTTTGCATGCAGCTGCTTTATTGAATTAACGTTTAAAGTGCCAATTTAGATCTGTTGAACTGCATAAAAGCTTATAAATACCTTGCCGGATATGTCCGTAATCATTAGAAGCCAGAATAGGTTTGAAAAAGGTAATCTGCCTTCTCTGCAGTAATAACGAACGCAATTATTAATTCTCCTAACTTTAGTTAAATTACGCAAGCTTATCTCGTTAATTCTTTACAAAAAAAATACATGTTTTCACCTTTTTATATATATGCATAACAGAGAACTGAAAAAAGTCCAAAAGTATTTGTTGAAATCGCACTAAAATAACCAATAATTTTACTAAGTGATGATGATCAGTCTGATCATTTGAGTTTATTGATTTTAATCGTTTTATTCGAACTGAAAGACCGCCATTCGAGGTGACAACAGTCCATCGGCCAAAGCCATTTTGACCTTGACTGCGTCGTAATCAAAGATCTCGTTTCCGGATCTCCTTTTGCAGTGCCAAAAGGGTGGTATCATACAAATCCTGAAGTTGCACAGAATCCATTCACACAAATACCCCCGCATAAGACAAGACATGATGTCTCGTGCGAGGGTGTTTCTGCGTTAAATTAATCATGTATGTTGAACCTGCCCATCAAGACCGTATTATAATAATCCCCATCCGAAAGAAGTTTGTCTTTCCTTAATATGCCTTCTACTTCAAAATCAAATTTCTTATACAAAGCAATGGCCTTGCTATTGGTTTCCAACACTTTTAAGGTTAGTTTTTGGATGCCATTCGCGTCTGCCCATTGGATTGATTCATTCAGCATGTTTTTCCCAATGCCATATCCCCAATACTCACGCAAGACGCCGATACCAAATTCTGTCTGGTGATAAGTTCTTTTCAGTCCATTCCCTGCACACCTTGAAAATGCTACAAGTTTTCCATTTGTTTCGGCTACTAGAAACAAGCTATTTCCACTAAGTTTATCTTCTTCAATTATTTTTCTGAACCCGGCTTCATCTATGTAGGCTTCTCCTTTTTCCCTGTCTAAGTTTTCGGTTTCGCCATCTATTTTCAGCCTTAGTTCAGATAAATGACTGGCATCTTCTTCAGATGCCGTCCGTATGCTAAAAATTACATTACTTGAAGAAAAGTTTTTCTGGTCGATCAACATCTATATTTACTCCCGTCTGTCTGGCATTTATATTTTTTAAGCCAGCTCTTCTTCCAGTTCTTCTTCCGCTTCCTCATACCAGCCGGAATACTTCGGATTCAGCACCGCTATTGCATACAAGAAAGCGGCCACTAACATAATCACTGCAAGAGCCCCAATCGTCAGCTTTAGTGAAACTAGATCGGCCAGTAAACCAATACCTAAAATGAAAAAGATTTGAAATACACTTTGGATCAATTGGAAGATGCTTGTCACTCTCCCCATGACAGACACCGGTACATTGTTTTGATAAAAAGTCGCAATTCCCGCATTCAAAAAGACATTAAAGAATCCAAGTATGATAAAGCCGACAGTAACCGATGCAAAAGACCAGGAAAATGCGTATATGACATAGCCGAAAGTCATCATCAGCAAACCGATGACAATCATATAACGGATAGATACTTTATTCGAAAAGATGGACAGCAACATCGCCCCGCTCACTGAACCGATGCCCGTGATGCTGATCAGGAGGCTGTACTCCACTTCCGTCAGACCAATCACCTGCTGGGTAAAGACCACTTCCTGGGCATCCATGGCAAAAGAAAACAACATCACCGCAAGAAAACCCAGGTAAATCGCAGATACATATTTTCTTTCAGTCATAAAAGCATAGACGACTGTAAAATCTCTTGCGACTTGAGCAAACGTCAGAGCAGGAATTTCTGTTGGTTCGATTTTTTCGGTTTCAGTCAACAGAGCCAGCAACAACGAGGCCAGCAGATAGAACACAGCCGTCAGCCACAAAGTGACCGAAATATTGGTTGTGAGGATAAGCGTTCCACCAATAGCTGGACCAATGATGAATGCACTCGATGAGCTGAATGACCGAAGCGAGTTAAATCGCTTTCTCTTATGCGGAGATACCAGCATGGTGATATAAGTCATTGAAGCGGGACCGAAAAAGGACTTGGCAATGCTGAGAACAACGAGAATCGCGTACACCGCCAGAAGATTCGGCGCCAAAGGGATGAAAGCGATAAACAATGCCCGTGCGACCAAAGTCACCATCACGATGTTCTTCTTGCTTCGGTAATCAATAAAGCTGCCTGTCCAGAATTTCGTCACGATATTGGTCAACGGACCGATCACCCAAAGCCCTGCCACAGCAGCTGCCGAACCGGTCATTTGGTATACGATGATGTTGATCGCCACCAGGTAGATGAAATCTCCCAGACTGGCGATGCCCAAAGAACCAAGCAGGATGGAAGGCGTTTTCCATTCGTTCAAATGCTGTTTCACCACAAATCCTCCTTAACTTAGAACCATCCATACTAACTGACAGATTATTATATCTTCTCCGATATATTTAAAGTATAGCATTATAATATTCCATAATAAGTAATAATTAGTCGAAAATTTCAGTTTGAATATGTTAAAGATCTGTGAATCTGGCTATTTTCTATCCTGGTTTAGGCTTGCATGGTATCCAAAATTTCTTTACATTCTTTCAGGCGCTTTGATTCCAAGTAACCTTAATCCTTCCTTTAATACGATCGACACGGACTGAACCAGGGCTAGTCTTCATTCCAGTTCGATATCTTCGCTCAATATTTTCACGTGCGCATAATAGGTATTGAATTCCTGAGCCAACGAAATCAGGTATTTGGCAATTTGAGACGGCTCTGCATAATCAAAACTTTTGGAAATCACTTCTGGGAACGCCAGCAATCTTTTTATAATCGGCCAACTGTAAGGATCATTCAGTCCTGCCGGATTGAGCAGTGTAAGATCGATTGCAGACTTCGATAAAATGGAACGGGCTCTCGCATGGGTATACTGGACGTAAGGACCTGTAGCGCCTTCAAACTTCAGCATGTCCGAAAGGGAGAATTCTATATTGCTTTGGCGGTCATTTTTTAAATCATGGAAAATGATCGCCCCTACGCCCACCATTTTGGCTACTTCTTCTTTATCCGGCAACGCTGGATTTTTTTCTGCAATGTTATTTTCCGCAAGAGCGATCGCTTCTTTGATGACTTGTTCCAGCAAAATCACGCCGCCTTTACGAGTCGACATCTTTTTGCCGTCTTTCAAGATAAAGCCGAACGGCACATGGACCATATCTTTTGGCCATTCATATCCCATCTTTTCCAACACCAAAAACAATTGCTTAAAATGAAGCGTTTGTTCTTGCCCCACGACGTAAAATGATTGATCAAATTGGTAACTTCTTTTTCTGAACAAAGCTGCCGCCAAATCGCGCGTGCCGTATAACGTGGCGCCATCCGATTTTCTGATCAATAGGGGCGGCAGGCTATAATCACTCAAATCAACGACATCCGCCCCTTCCGACTTGATCAGCAAATGTTTTTCTACCAGAAGCTCCACCACTTCATCCATCTTGTCGTTATAAAAAGCTTCTCCGTTATAAGAATCAAATTCCACATCCAATAGTTGATAGATTTTGGCGAACTCCTGGAGCGACTCTTCACGGAACCATTTCCATAAGTGCTGGGCTTCTTCATTTCCATCTTCAAGTTTCTTGAACCACAATCTGGCTTCGTTCGCCAATTCCGCATTCTTTTCAGCTTCATCGTGGAATTTTACATAAAGCTTCAGCAATTCACTGATGGGGGCCTCTTTCACTTGCTGCTCATTCCCCCACAATTTATAAGCGGTGATCAATTTGCCGAATTGTGTTCCCCAGTCGCCAAGATGGTTGATCCGAATGGTTTTATAGCCACATTTCTCAGAGATGTTCGCCAAAGAATTGCCGATAACTGTTGAACGCAGATGTCCCATGGAAAACGGCTTCGCAATGTTTGGAGATGAAAAATCCAGCGTTACCGTTTTGGTTTGCCCAAGCTCTGAAGAGCCGTAATTTTCCTGCTTATGCAAAATTTCTTTCATGACCATTAAGCTGACGTCCAGCTTGTCGTAAAAACAATTCACATAAGGCCCTTCCGCTACCACCTTTTCAAAATACGGGTGGGCAATTGCCTGTGCCAGCTCTTTCGCAATTTCAACAGGTGACTTCTTTAATGCTTTGGCCAATATGAAGCAAGGAAAAGCCAGATCTCCTTGTGTGTCGAATTTCGGCTGTTCAATTAAATTCACGATTTCATCAAGCTCCACAAGCCCATTCAGCTCTAAAGCAATTTCCTCAGCATACGTTTGTTTTAATTCCATTCCATAGTCCTCCTCTTTTAACTAAAAATAAAAAAGCCCGTCTCTGTATGCATTCATACAGAGACGGGCTTTCCCGCGGTACCACTCTCATTGTCCATAATTAAACAGACCAACTTAAACATGATAACGGGTTTCACCGACATGCCCTACTGGAAGGTTCAGGCAGTTTCTCGGAAGTGCGGTTCATTGCAGTAGACATCACTAGGCTTTCACTGTCCCCGGCTCGCTGACGTATCCATATGCAACTACTCTCTTCGTCGCAGAATTTTTGTATAGTTTTGGAATATCATAGCTTACAATGCTTGCAGAGTCAAAAGATTTTGAAAACAAAAGGTTTTTTTGTTCCTGTTGCCAAAAAAAGGTATGATTAAACAAATCTATTGTTTATTAACTTGTCAGAAACGAGGAGATGCCCATGACGAATCGATTCGAATTGAGTTTGAAAAACAAAGAAGTAAGAATGTGGATATATCCCGCTTTAACGGGCAGTAAGACTCCCGCTTTTATAAGCGGGAGATCCACTGACCGTAAAAGTCCGATTGGATCAACTAACAATCAGCGGGGGATGTAGAACCCCCCACTGATTGAAGTTTCTCTTTATATCATGATCCCTACAGCGATTATCGGATTTTCCATTCTGATTTTTGCAGACTATGCTTACCAATATCTTTCCTCATTGGTTCTTTTAAGGGCCTGGATTGTTTATTATGCTTGGCGTTTTCAGTACAGAAAGAAAAAAACAGACTCAACTCACTGAGTCTGTTTTAGAACGGCAGGCTTTGAAAAAGCGACAAAGTGATGACGAATGCTGATGCAGTTCCTGCAGACAGCAAAGTTAACATCTTCGGCCATTGGATCTCTTTCGTCGGTTTTACCGCTTCTTTGGAAACCGCGATCCAGATGATTATGGACAACAAAGCAATGATTCCAAGTACTTCATTGGACATCTATAACACCTCCAGTATTTATTGGTTAAGTTTAACATAGTTGTTAGTCTTTTCAGTTTTTACATCGGCTTTTTTCTAATACTTTTAGGACGACTAAACCTAAAAGTCCGGCTATGGCAATTCCATACATGATCGTTTTATGGGTTTCCCCCCACGTACTCCATGCCGCTAGCAGAATTAAAACCAGCAATACAACGTAATACCCGTAAGTTAACATGCCTTGTATGTCCTTTCTTATGCGAACGGCAATATATATCTTCTCTTTATTTCTCAGGTGCTTGTCTAATTAAACTCCAAACCGATCCTATCAGAAAACACCCCACCACCAGCAGGCCAAAAGTCAGTGGGTTAAAGAAAATATGATTGGAAAAAATAGTGAATAAGGAAAAGTCTTAGGGGTTGTCAAAAGCATCTTTTGTCTCAACGATATAGATCCGAAAGTCTTTTGCTTTTTTCAATGTATAAGCAGAGGATACAGCCACATAAATGAAACTGATTGCAATTCCAGTCCAAATGCCTTTAGGACTGTACCACCTGCTGGTTGCTCTCATCGATAATTCAATCGTTCCATATAAGAAATACAAAATGAACGGCATGAGGAAAAATGGAATAACCAGAGTCGGGTTGCCATTTCCTCCTCCGAAATCATCATTTTTTACCGGTTCACTCAAACTATTCATTCCATAGAAACCAGCAAGCGTAAGGAATGCAGAAAGCCAATACAACAACATAAGCAATTTGTACATATTGTCCCTCCCTCACGAATGCACCATTTCAAGCTAGTTGGTTATATTCTCCATTTCATTGAAAACTCCTTCTTTTCCCTTATGCTTTAGCCATATACGCATAAAAAAAGAAGCCTTTTTAAAGCTCCTTTTCTGCCGATTTACCCAGTGATCAAAATGCGTTCCTGTGGGGTACCGCCGTTAAAGTCCCACCCGACTTCACTAAACTGTTTGCAGCAAAAAACAATAAAACAGGTGGAACTAAAGTGAACAGGGATAATACACCGGCCAGCGCAAGAAAAGCTGACGCAATCGAAGGATGGGTCGCCATCATCAGAAATCCGAACAAGCCTAGGAATACGGCAAAGACCAACATGTAAAAAGGATACATTAGGACGTCTTCTACAAAAATAACCATATTATCCGCAAATTCATCTGCGGAAACCGTGACTTCTCCTCTGCTCATATCCTGTTTTACTTTCGCATCGTTTTGAAACACTTCGATCAAGGTTTCGTGGACCCATTGATTCCTTTCCAATGAATTCAGGAATAATCCAGAGCCGGCCAATAGAGCAACCAATAAAAGAATAGATGATAAAACCAATTTTTGATTCAACTGCATAAAGCACCTCCTGAATTTTGGTAAATCTTTAATAATACCAGCATAACCGGCTTTACCATTTAAACCATCGGGCTCAGGGGTGCTTAAGACTAAGACTTTAGATGTAGAGTCAGACTGGCGCTTCAGCTTATCGAGTTTTGTCTGCTGCTTTACATTGAAAGAAGGAAAAGAAAGAGTAGTGTTGCAGTTCCCCTTCCCCTTCTCCCAATCCTTTTCTACTTTAACCAGCTATCCAGGAATTCGCTTTGATCCCCTTCAAAATACATTTCAAAAAATGCTTTAAACTCTTCGGTGCCGACTTGCTTGAATTGAAATTCTGCGTAATAGGCAGCGAGGAACTCCAGCGCTGTTTCATTTCCATCCAGGCTGTCAACATATTCTTTGAGCAACATTGGAACCTTGCCATAAATGGTTGAGTAATACGATTCATCCACAAATTTATCGAGCGGGATGTTCACATAAGTTTCTGTCGGATAATAATCTTCAGCTGCTGCAGCGCTCCAAAATCCATATTCTTCATCGCCATAGCGTTCGCTGATGAAAATGGAACTCGCGAATTCCGTCAAGCCTTCGTCAAGCCACGCTTCCTGATACGGATCATTCGTCACCAAGTAATAAAACCATTGATGGGCGATTTCATGTACCAAAACCGACTCCTGCGATTCCTCATCTGCGGCTACTTCTATGATGTTCGGGTATTCCATATAACCGTCGTTCCCGATGATATCCAACTCACCAAAGGGATTGTCTCCAATATTTTCTTCAAAATAGACATAAGCTTCAGCAGCCAATTCCGAGGTTTCCTCCAGCATGTTTGCCGAAACGGGCGTGAACACCCGCAGTTCAGTGTCGTTGGCTTGGACGGTTCGGGTTTCCCACCCATCCGGGTCCATGATTGCCAGGTAAAAATCTTTGATGTTTTGACCTTTCACCAGACCGTTCTGTGTTGCCTCAATTGGTCCATCTTCACCTGAACTGGCCACCAGGTATTCTTTGGGCAACTCGTAGCTGACGGTATAGTCGCCGTAATCCGTATCGTAGGATTCCCCTTTTGAATCATAATCGATAATGTCCCAGCCATCTTTGTAAATGCCGAGCATCGGATACCAATGGGCCAGGTAATAATTATCATCCACTTGGGATAATCGCATGCCGCCTTCCGGCAAAACCATCGCATACTCGACGGCCACTATTGCTTGGGAATCGGGCTCCAGCTTGTCTTCCAGTTCTACCATCAGTTCGTTGTTGTCCAGTTTGTAGTCGGTTTCCACACCGTCAATGGAGACTGAAGACACTTCAATCTCAAGGTCTTCATCTTCGTAGTTCGCTGTTTCTTCCGAATTCATGGCATTCGGCACCAGATAAAAGCCGATTTCAGACCAGGAATCCAATGAATCATTCGTCACTTCAATTGTAGCTCCAACTTGAAAGCTCCCGTCTTCACTCATCTGAACATCTAACTCATAAACCGCATTTGTAGCATCTTGCTTCATATCTGCCCTTTCACTGCCGCATGCTTCGCAAAACACTGTCGCTTGAAGAATTAAAAACACGATAATCCCTATGGCTATAATAGCCGCCCCTAATTTGAACTTCATGGTCCATCTCCCATTTCTGCAACTAACTTGCAGTTCATAAACACCGATCTTCTGTGATTTTGACTTTCTTTTTTACCAGATTGCTCACATAGGGATTCTCTTTCTATATATCAATCATCACTCCCCTTGCGCCCATTCATGCTTCCGGGCAATGAGAACATACAAGGAGTCAGCCGGAAAGAACTTATCGGTAATCCGCAACCCCGCGTCCTCTATTGCCTTTTCCATGCCGATCAACGAAATTCTCGGTGCTTTTTGCGCCGGCTGTATCTTAGGCTCAAGCTCAACGACGGCCAAATGGCCACCTGCTTTGAGCCACTCTTTCATCTTCATTAACGTTTCTGTCAAAGGATCAATTTCATGTAAAACTAATGATGCAATGACCACATCGATGGATTCTTTCGGTATTGAAAGCTCTCCTTCACCGCCTTGGATTGGCACAATATTAGTAAGCTCTTCTTTCGCGGCTTTTGTTTTGATCATTTCCAGCATACTCAAATCAGTATCTATTGCATAGACAACACCATCGACTTGTTTAGCTGCTGGAATCGTGAAATAGCCGGTGCCAGCACCAAAGTCTAAAACAGAGTCAGTGTTTTTCAATGGAATTCTTTTCAACAAGGTTTCGGGAGAAAATGCCTTTCTTCTTTCCGGGTGTTCCAGATAAGAGATTTTCCCGTGGTGATGGCCATGTGTTGTTCCCTGCGGCTCGCGGTGTTTATTCGGCATTTACACTTCTCCTCTCTTTAATTTTGAATCGTTTTCAAACTTTCCTTGTTTTTAAATTTTTCTTCAAGCAACTCTCCATTTACGCCAATGCCCGCCATACTGCCTTCTGCAGCAGCGATGATCAATTGGGATGGCCCATCCATCACCGTATCTCCACAAGCAAAGACTCCCTCAACATTGGTCCGTTGAAAACGATCGGCCTCCACTCCGCCTCGTTCATTCAACGCACAGCCGAGTGATGTCCCAAACCCAGAAGCCTGAACCCATTCAGATGCTACAAACCCACCTGTACGGAAAAGGCGTTCGCCATCCTCAAACTCAATGGCTTCCAACTTACCGTTTGTCCCACTCAATGAGCTGACCTTTTTCTCGTTGACTTTGATGCTGTTCTTTTCCAAAATCTCTTTTTCTTCTAGGGAAAGTACCGGTTTTCCATTCGTACAGACAATTAAATCATCCGTCCAATTGGAAGCCACTTTGGCCATATGAAAAGCACCTGGGATTTCTGCAAGGACAACGAGCGGATGGTCTCTGAGCTCCCATCCATCACAAAATGGACAACTGAAAAGGCTCTTTCCATAAAATTCGTTCAAGCGGTCGATAGCCGGAAGAACTTCTTTAAAGCCCGTCGCTAAAATCACTTTTCGGGCTTTGAAGTGATGACCTTGCTCGGTTTCAATATGGAACAGCTCTTGTTCTTTTACTATGCTTTGCACCCGCTGTTTTTCAATTTGGATATTCGGATATTCAGCCAGTTCGTCTTGGGCAATTCGTTTCAATTCCTGAGGATCTATCCCGTCGCGTGTAATAAATCCATGGGCTTCTGATGTGACAGCATTCCTTGGTTTATTGTCATCAAACAAAACCGTTTTCTTTCTTGCCCTGCCCAAAACCAGTGAAGCATTTAATCCGGCAGGCCCTCCGCCGATTACTGCGCAATCCATTATCATTTCATCATCTTCCTTCTATATAAATTTAGTTGCCGGTGGTTTTTTCGGCTCCGCTTTCCATCTTCTTCACGATATCAATCAACAATTGGCTTTCAAGTTCAGATTTCATATTTTCTTCAGATTGTCGCATGACTTTTTCAATCAGACAGCCTTCATTGTGATGAAGCGAGCAATTGAATAGGTTGCTGTCTCCTTCAATGGCAATGATGACATCCAGAAATGAAATTTCATTTGGAGACTTGGAAATTTTGTACCCGCCTTTGGCACCGGGAGTCGATTCAATCAGGCCAGCTTTAGTAAGCTTGGTTAATATTTTCGACAGATAAGTTGGCGACAGTTTTTGAAATTCCGCCAGTTCCTGAACACCTATCGTACTGTTTTGCGGCAATCGGATAAGATGGACCATCGTGTGCAAAGCATAGTTCGTCGCGTTTGAATATTTCATAATGACCTCCCATTCCTTTTATAGATATTACAGACTCTTGTTGTCTCTAATTAAATAAAATATAACACCACTGCAATACTGAGTCAATTTATATTAATCTTTATCCTCAAAATTAATTGTAATAAGACAATAATCTTTTTCAATTTGACCAATATACTTGTCATTTTGAAACAAATCATTTACACTTTAACTATAGTGAGGTGAAGACATGAAAACTAGATTAAAGGAATTACGGGCTCGATTGGGAATCAATCAAACAGAATTAGCAAAACGGGCAAAGATTTCCCGGCAAACGGTAAGTTTGATTGAACGAGGAGAATTTATGCCTTCTCTGCTGATCGCCACGAAAATCGCACATGTCTTTGAAGAACCCGTCGAAGAGATCTTTCAATTTGAAGAGGAGGAACTGGAATGAAAAAATACGGAAGTTTAATTGGTCAGTTGGTGATCGGTGCATTGATTGGATTTTTCGGTATGCTCGTTGTCTTGGATGGAGATTTCCGTATAGACTTATTGCCTTACGCCTACCCTGGAAACTTGATCATTCTCGCAGCCGCTGCAGTGTTAGTTGTCTTTTCCGCTTACCGTTATGTCAGTATCCGCTATCTAGCCAAACAGGATTTAACCGGAGACGAAGAAGATGCAGCTGAAGGGCGAATGTACAGACAATATGCGGACGCAAGCCTTGCTTCCACGTTGGCGATCTTGTTCAGTTTGGCATCAATGAGCTTAAGCCTTTTGACGACCCAGCCGCTTTGGCTGCTGATTTTCGGTCTTGTGCTGATTGTCTTCAGTTTTATCATTTCCAGCATTCTGCCAGGACTAATGAAGAGTATGTATCCAGAACGGGAATTGCCTTCCATCAGTGATAAAAAATATGCTGAAAAATTGCTGAATGTTTCGGATGATGGCGAAAAGCACGTCATACTTGGCGGTTTGTACAAAACACATATCACCATGAATTCTCTGTTGCTGGGAGCGATTGTCCTGCTTCTGTTCTACTCGATTGCATCAGATTCATCACAACTGTTCAGCATTTTCATCATTGTTGGTATTTTGGCCATCACCAACACGCAATACCAGATCAGCATTCGAAACAAATAATTGCCTATGGGCAACGAAGAGATGGATTATCTTTCGTATTGAGCATAAAAAAGAACTGATTTCTGTATTCAGAAATCAGTTCTTTTGCTATTTATTCTTGGCCACGCGGCGCTTTCGGCGGCTGGCACACGTCACATTTACGCTGGTTTTTCGTATTGAATTTTGTAAATGTTTTCTCGAAATTATTGCCGCATGCACATTTAAACAGCAGCTTCTGAGAAAACCCATGATATTCTGTAGACAATAATTTGCTGTCTGAGTTTTTTTCAACAAATGCTTTAATTTCTTTAAAGGTCCATCGTTTATTCATTTTCTTACACCTCCATATTCTTTCGGGAAGCGGAGGCTTTTTGGCATCCGTTCAATTACGGCAAAAGCTGGTTTTGCCCTAAGTTCTATATTATAGCACGTGCTGTCCTATAAATATAAAATTTGTTTCTATTCTTATGAAATCAAAAGCTATCAGATCCTTTAAAGCGCGCTTTTCTGTGAAACTTTGCTTCTATCCCCACCACATTACCGTAACAAAAAATGCCCAGACAGATGCACTTGGAGCCGTTATGCACAAGATCATCAAATAGATTTCCCAATTTTCAGAAACAAATTCTTTCTTTTTGAACAGAAAAAAAATTAAGATTGCAGCTAGTGCATACAGTGAAATGCCACTAACAGTTAAAGCCGTCAAGTAGTAAATTGGCGCGATATCAACAACATTCTCGTTCAAAAAATATGCGATCCCTTGCCCGAAAACACATAAGATTGTAGCCGACACAAAACTGCCGATCACCCACGCAGTTAACTTTGTCATTTCCTGTCCCCTTTTCGATTAAAACGAATGAATTTGCAGGTATTATTTTGTGGTTAACGAAATAGTACTTTATCTAGGAATATTTGGGAGGCACTTGAATGTCACAGTCTATTTTATACAATCAAGGAAACAATAAACCCACAATCGTCGCAATCCCAGCACTTGGAGAACGGAAGGAAATCTATGAATCCTTAGCTGAAAATCTGAAGGAATTCCAGTTGTTGGCTATCGATCTGCCTGGCCATAATAATGAGGCAAGCAAAAACTTTTCAATTGAAACCTATATAGAAGAGCTTAAGAGACTTTTAGCCGAATTATCAATTTCCGAAGTCCATCTTATCGGCAATTCAATCGGAGCTTGGATCATCCAACATTTCTATAAAAAATTTCCTGAAATAGTCCTCAGCATCACTTTGTTGGATGGAGGTCATTATTTTATAGGCGATTATAGCGGCGGTGAAGATGAAGAAATTGAACTTCCTGCCGTTGAAAAGCTCGAAGATTTACAACAAGCCATCCAGGAACAAGTCGAGGCAATGGATATGCCATCTTTTATGAAAGAGAAATTTACTGTGTATCTGCTCGGCAACTTTGTAAACAGAGATGGAATATATGTCCATCATAGCGATGCAGTTGCAGTGAATGCACTGTCTAAAGCCGTTACCAAAACTAACTATTGTCTAAAGGAAGAATCTGACGTTCCTCTTTTGTTGTTGCTGGCTGATAAGGAAAAAGACGAGTCTGAAGCAGAGAAAAAAGTGGCCTTCCGTCTTTCACAGTCAGAGGCGATCATCAAGGTTATCCCGAAAAGCCATCACCTTTTACCGATTACCAACCCTGCTTATGTATCCGTTCATTTTAAAGAGCTAGTGATGTCATTGAAACAATAGAGTGTCCAAAGAATGCATCAAGGTTACATCCCTTCTTTATTTCTGCCTTTTTTTATTAAAGCAAACAGACTGACAATCCCTATTATAAGAAGGATGCCCATGCTGACGATATAAAAAGCGGACTTGGCAGTTTGGCTTAAAAAATCTATGTTGCTCACTGCGGCTGCTCCGAGTACACAAAATAAGATGATTGCTAAAATGATTCGATCTTTCATAAAAACGCTCCTTATTGGAAAATTATAAGTGATAACTCCTCTACTTAATTCAAAGCACTCAATATACTTTCTTGATCGGGTTATATAAAATCATACTCTTCAACATTCATCAGCAATTGGACAAGCTTCTCGAACAATTTTCGCTGCGCAGAATTGTGCCAATCTTCCGGGGTATCGGCCATCAGCCACATCACTTCATCAAGAAATACATGTTCAATGGCTTTCGGCCAATAGGATTTTTCTTTCGGTGACAGGACCACCGATTCTTCATAGCCTGTTAAAAACAATTTCCATTGGCGCGAAGTAAATGGCTGATCTGGTGCAGTTTCCAGTTCATTGTGAAACAGTAAAAGAACCAACGCCAAATCGAAAATCCGTGGGACCCAACCTGCATTATCCGGATCAATCAAATAAGGGTCGGGAGTATAGATCAGGTTGTTCGCTTTAAAATCATAAGGCGTGGCAACGTGGGGCAATCCAGCTTGATTTAAGTCTTCTTGATTGTGGACCGCTTGCATAAGCCGGTCTTCCAGCTTGGGAGATATTTCGATATCGTATGCTGATGAATTCTGGGTGATTTTTTGAATGCCTTCTTCTGCTTCTTGTTCATTAAAATCATATGCATCATAGGGACTTAAATTAAATTCATTTTCATTGGAAGAAAGAGCGTGGATCCGGCCGAATAGTTTACCAGCTTCCTGGATTTCACTGTCCAGTCCTGAATAAGTACTTCCCTCAATAAACGGATACACGACATATATTGCGCCATCAATAGCCATCGGATTATCCGTGGTCATGGAAACAGGTACGACTACGTCAATTCCCGACACTTTCAAACTTGTGGTGTAGGCCATCAGACGATTTGCTTTAAGCATCGGACTTTGGGTTTTTTTGATGATATATTCTCCTCCAGGTTGAGTGACCCGGTACACAGGAGAAAAAGCATAAATGCTGATCGGCTCATCTTCCGCATGGAATCCGAATTTATTCAGTATGTCTTTAGCGTTCATTGAAATGCTCCTTTACTGGTTTATATCCACTACTAGGTGAAAGATGATTCATTGCCTGCTTAGGATTACCTTTTACATACATCAACACTTTCCCTTATCTTACCAGTACGTGGATATAGTTGAAATACTTGTGTGTTATCTTTCACTTAAAATCAAATGAATTGGAGGTCTGGAGATGATCCTTATTTTGGCTATATACATTGCTCTGTTAAGCTTTTCGGTAAGCAAGTTTGCCGGAAACAAGCGGCACCGATGGATTCATTCCGGATACATGACAGCTTTCCTGCTCCCTTTTTTGGTTTACGCCATTTTTATGGGAGTCATCGCGCCTATCGTACAGGCCGGAATCGGTGTCAGCTTTTTCGGCTTTATTTTTGCTGTTGCTACATTGGTTAATGGATTGGCATTCTTGTATATTGGCTATGCATCCAAAAAACTGCGTGAGGAATAAAGAAAGTCCGAAACAACTCAAAAAGGACAATCCACAGAAGATTGTCCTTTTCTATTAACATCTTACATATCTCCGTTTAAATCCGATTCTGCCTTTATCCAGATCCTTTTGAATGCTTTCATTGGCATTCAAAAAACTGCTCTTTTTATTGTCCCTCTTCATTTCGATTACTCCCACTTCTTTTGAAACTTCAACCGCTTTTTCAGTAAGCGGTCTATAAGAGATACCAACCGTGTATAAAAAATTATTCATTGCAGATTTCGTTCGTTCAGGCGAATCGTGTATCGTATGTTTAACTCGATCCAACATTGAGGCGATTTTGCTTTCGGAAAATTCCTGGTCCTTCCGGCTCCCCAGAAGCCAGCAGTAACAGCTCCAACCTGCAGACATCTTCAGCTCTTCGCCGCTGTCTATCCATTTGTCGGCTACTTCCTGTGCAATATCCGATTCCGACAACGTTACGGCTACAACATAATCCGACAGCATGTAAAAATATGCGCCATCGATCCACCGCTCAAAATCTGCTGCGGTCATGATTTTCGGATCCGCGATAATGCCTGCAAAATACATGGCATCGTAGTTGCCGGTCGCGTAAAGCTGGTCTGCTAATTGCTGGTCTCTTTTGATTTGCTTCACTATCGGTTTCATCGCCCCCGTAGCCACACCAAAAACGGGCTCGTGTGCCCCATTGGATACGTACATTTTCTTCATCCGCTCTTTGCCCAGCGCTTCAAGTTCCTGCATTACTGTTTCGAAATCCATCATTTAGTCTCTCCTTTCAACAGCTTTCATATTTCCAGGTAAGCGTCGTAATTAATGCATATACTTCTGACTGGCTCATTATCCCGACTAAGACATAGTATTTACATCTTCCTGCCTCCACTTTCAGTATATTCACTAAAATCCAAAATGTATATCCAATTTCTTACACAAATAGAAATAAAATTTATAATATAGAGATATATTGTGAACATATTTTCACTTAAACAGAATGAAGAGGGATGACATTGAAAGTTATAAGAGGCAAGTACAGTGAAGCAAAAGTATTTACAGACAACATTGATGATGTGACGGTGTCGCAAATTGAGGGGTCCTTGAATGAAGAATTGACAGCAAATGCACAGGTCCGCATCATGCGGGATTGCCACGCCGGAAAAGGTGCCGTCATCGGGACTACCATGAAAGTAATCGATCGTGTGGTCCCGAATCTGGTCGGCGTGGACATTGGCTGCGGCATGCTATGCGTGGAAGTTCAGAAACCGGATGTTGATTTCGCCAAGTTGGATGCAGCCGTAAAGGCATTCGTTCCTTCTGGCCAATCCATCCGAACTGCCGCTCATGACTTTATCAAGCATGTAGAGCTGGACCGTGTTTTGGCGAACTTCTCCAGAGATACAGCTGCTGGAACTAAACGATTTCACGGATACGATGAAAGACGTCTACACCACAAGTGTCAGCCAAGATACAATCGATGAGTCGCCTTTTGCATACAAAACGATGCAGGAGATCATCGATAATACGAAAGAAACCATTGAGATTCAGTCTGTACTGAAGCCCGTCTACAATTTCAAGGCTCCAGAATTTCAAGGCTGGAGAAAGAACAAATAAAAGAGCGGCTTTCACTGCTCTTTTTTGATTGAAACTATAAGGTGTTCTTTCCGTCTAACACTACAGGGCTGAAATAGTTTAGAAGTTGAAGGAGTGAATCCGATGAAGGCAATTTGGTTTTTAGCGCTGGTCTTTTTATTGAGCGCTTGCCAAGGTGACGCAACACCCCAAATCTCCGCCAGCCCAGATGAAAATTCTGAAGACACTCAGTATCAAGCGGAAACTGAAATCAGTGGAACCATTACTGAAATAGAGGGTGATAAAGTTTTGGTGGAATTATCGCAACAAATTTCAGCAAATGAAACCGTAATGTGGATTCGAGTGAATGATAAAACGGTCATTACCGACTTCCAAGAAACCCCTCTAACCGGAGATCAACTTACAGTTCAAGGGGAAATAAAAGCCATCTTGGGAGACACATGTGCAGAGTCTATTCCGAGAATTTGTTCTGTGAATAAGCTTTATTTGCGGGCAAATAATTGATTTCACATATATTTTTCAGTCAGCGCATCGGCTTTTAACGGTTTACTGAAGTAATAGCCTTGTATAGTGAAACAATCTTTAGCCGTAAGAAAAACCAATTGTTCTTCGGTTTCTACGCCTTCAGCTATGATATCCAACCCGAGATTTTGAGCTAATGCAATAATCGTGCTGGTGATGGCTGCATTGTCTTTGTCTTTTGTGATATCCGCCATAAAGGATCGATCCACCTTTAATGTATCAATCGGAAAATTCTTCAAATAGCCTAAAGATGAATAGCCTGTTCCAAAATCATCCAATGCTATTTTGACGCCAAGCATTTTCAGCTCTTTCATTTTATCTATCGTAAAATGGGTATTTTTAAAAATCTGATTTTCCGTTAATTCGATATGCAAAAAATCAGGAGCTAAACCTGTTTCAGATAAGATGGATTCAATCATCGTTAGCAAGTCGTCTTCTTCAAACTGGCGTCCTGATAGATTTACAGATACAGTCATATCTGTATGTCCCTGCTCATGCCATATTTTCAACTGTTTGCATGCATTCAACAACACCCATCTTCCAATTGGAACAATCAACCCTGACTCTTCAGCTATCGGAATAAAATCAAGGGGAGAAATCATTCCTTTAATCGGATGGTTCCATCTTAGCAATGCTTCTGCACCCATAATCTGATTGTTTCTACTATCAATTTGAGGCTGATAATAAATCTCTAGCTCTTCATTTTCCAAAGCTTTGTACAACGCATTCTCCAGCATTATATTTTCGAGGCTTCTGTCGCTCATTTCACTTCTAAAGAAATGATGGTAGGTTCCAGACTTTTCCTTGGATTTGTACATGGCAGCATCTGCATTTTTAATCAAGGTTTCAGCTGACTGACCATCTTGAGGGTACAAACTAATTCCGATACTGGTTTTAATGTAGACATCACTTCCTTTTAACGAAAAAGGCTCAGCAAAAGAATTCACTATTCGTTCCACTAGGTTCAAAACTTCGTTATGGTATTGGAATTCCGGCAATAGAATGGTGAATTCGTCTCCCCCTTGCCGAGAAACAATAGCCTCATCAGGAACAGTACGTCTTAATCGGTTTGCGACATCCCTTAAGAGAAGATCTCCATAGCTGTGGCCCAAACTGTCATTAATCATTTTGAACCGATCTAAATCCAAATAAAAAACTGCTATATTGCCTTTTGATTTTGCTGCTCTGCTTATTTCCTGTATCAAGAGATCCTCCAAAAGAATCCGGTTCGGCAAATCAGTAAGTTTATCATAATAAGCTAAATATCGAATTTCTTCTTCTAATCGCATTCTTTCCGTTATATCCCTGAACGTAACGACTTCTCCTATGATTTCACCATTTTCTTTTATTGCCGAAAGTACATATTCAACCGAAAAAGAAGTGCTGTCTTTTTTACGGAATTTTACACCTTCTTTTATCGAAGATGAACTTTTCATGGATAGCTGAGCTTTGTCAAAAACTGATTTATAAGAATGTCCGATCAGTTCACCTTTTTCATAACCCAGGATAGAGTCGGTTGCCGCATTACAGAAAGTGATTTTTCCTTCCAGATCAAACCCAAAATACCTTCACCAACTGAATTTAATATCAATTCCTTTTCCCGGCTCAAGCTTCCCAATTCAGCAACAACTTTTTCTAATTCATTATTTTTTGTCTGGATTTCTGAAGTTCTTTCTTCAATAATTACTTCTTGTTTATCCATGTACAGCAGATTAGATAGTGTAGAGGCAGTGGCATCGGCTATAGATTGTGCCAATTGTATATCTGATTCACTATAAGCCGATGCGTTCTTTTCAAACTGCACGAGAGCCAATGCACCCAAAACTTCTCCCATAGCTACAAAAGGAATCATAAGCATCCCTTCAATACCGAAAGAGCGGCATACTTCCTGATTCGGTCTTTCGTCTTTTGTCACATCTGCAATCAGCAATGGCTTTTTCGTTCGGATCACTTCGTCGAAAACCGGGTCATTTGAAGGGTCAAAGCGCAGCTCATCATGTTTCTCCAGCCATTCTTCTTTATCCCAATCACTTTTTTCACTTAAATTAGTAGGTTTGATTTTTGCACCAGCCAAAGGATCCAGTAAATGAACGCCAATATTATCGTTTTTTAAAACAACGCTGATATAATGGAAACATTTATCCATAACAGCCGCAATCGAGGCACTCATAGATAAATCCCGAGTCAGGTCCAACAGCAATTGTTTTTCGGAAATGAGATTTTCTTTGCGCGCTAAATTGTTCGTGTTGCGGATGGCAACACCTGCCATATTGACATAGGCTTCAACCGTTTGTATTTCATCAGGTGACAGATTCATTGGGATCCCATAGTCAAATAAAAAAACGAGCCCATACAATTCTCCTTCATAGGAAATAGGAAGTGCCAACAAAGATTTTATTCCGAATCCTGCCACTGCTCTTGGGTCCGGGCGACGGTCTTTAGCTGTGTCAGGTATGTAAATTGTTTTTTGAGTTTCAATTACTTCTTGTGCCAATAAATCAAATTTCGTATCAATCAAGTGCATATCCAAGGTCATTCCGTTTATTACTTCAGGTTTACCAACATATCCTCTGAAATTACCATCTTCTTGAGGCAAATAAATACCGACAGAATCACATTGGACAATTTCTTCCGATATCGCCGTGATGACATGCTCCATCAAAGGCCGCAATTCGAACTTGGAATTTATTAATTTTGTTATATGAGCTAACCGAGAATATCTAGTTTGTTCTTTTTGCATTTGAAGATCCTCCGTCTTTTCCTAGATATGCATCAGAGCTATTAGGTATATTTTTATCATCATGAATGACATTATAGAAATGAAGTCTACTCATTTTAGTGACTTTCTCATTATTCTACCATTTTATTTCAATTAAAGGTCAAAAAGTTTGTTATATATGGTTAATTTTGGATTTTAATTCATTGGTTAGAGAGGATCTTTGATTGGAGAAAACGAGAGGAGTTGATTACAATGCTCCATTTTTCGGAAACAGAGATTAATGAAAACGAGCCCATTCTCTTTATCCATGGAATTGGTGCGGGCCGGTGGATGTGGTGGCAGCAAGAAAAAGCATTCTCGGATTACCCGATCATCCTGGTGGATTTGCCAGGGCATGGAAAAAGCGTTTCTGTCCCATGGATCAGCTTAATGGATACTACTGATATGATCGCAAAAGAAGTCATAAAAAACCGGACCGTTCATGTAGTCGGGATATCATTGGGTGGCCATGTCGCCTTGGAATTGGCGAAACGGCATCCCGACAAAATTCTCAGCGCCTTTATCAGTGGCATTACCGCCACACCCATGCGCTTTCAATTTCTCCTTAAAATGCAATCCCGAATCGTCCAAAGAGAAATCCAAAATGAACGTTATCTCAATAGAGTCGCCCGTGACTATTATCATTTGCCTCCCGATAAAGCAGCTGAATTTCGCGCGAATTATCAGCTGCTGACACGCAAAACTTATGAAACCATTTGGAAGGAAATTATGCAGTTCCAGCTGGATCAGTCGTATGGAAATATTGCTGTTCCCTGCTTGTTCACAGCAGGGGACCAGGAATCTCCCGGTATTTTGGAAGCTGTAAGTCTAGCTCCTGAATTAGTCCCAAATTCCGTAGGGCGTTTGATTCCTGGCGCCCAACATGCTTGGCCGGTGCAAAAAGCGCATGAATTTAACCAACTGTTAAGAGATTGGCTAAACTGCCTTCCTCATGAAAAACCTGGTGAATAGCTGTTTGGCGAGTTGCCGTCTGAAGATAAGCTGAATACCAATCGGCTATTTAGACATATAAAGTTCCTGTTCCAATAGTAGAATGTCCAGCCACTTCTTAGTCGTTTCATTGCTTGCCTCTAATTCCTGATAAGCTTTCAGCAACTTTGTTTTCTTTACCTTTGTGCTCAGAGAATCTATTTCATTTTTCCCTCTATACATGATTAAGTTCTGTGCAAAATTAATTCTGGCTTCCTCTAAAGAGTAATCTCCATTGGGTCCGCCCCAGACTTCTTTTTCTTGAAAATCGTTTTGATTGTCATCTTCCCAATCACAAAGCAGGCATATCTCATAATCGCCTCTCGCCTCTAATGTAGGACTTCCGCAGCAACGACATTTTTCTCTGCTCATTCCGACGCTCCTTTGGTGTTTTATTTATCTTTTTCAGGTAAATCCCTCTTCATATCAAATCTAATACAATGTTTCCCGGTAGCTCTTATCCAGAATTTTTCCAATCGCCTCTTCATCCGCATTCGGCAACTTCGCGTGAGCCGCCAATATTTTCGCGCCTTTTGGCAGCTCTCCTTTGTTCCTCCATGTATCAGGGCTCCATAATTCTGAGCGCCTGAACGCCTTGGCGCAATGAATAAAGCATTCTTCCACATCGACGCCGATTCCAAGAAGCGGTCTTTTTCCGTTTACTACCATTTTTTCTAACAATTCTTCATCATGGATCACACTGGCTTTTCCATTGATGCGCAAAGTTTCGCCGAGTCCCGGTATGAGAAACAGCAAACCGATATTCGGATTCGACAAGATATTCCGCATCGAATCCATCCGCTTATTGCCGGGCCTTTCAGGAATGATCAATTGCTTTTCATTTAACACATAGACAAAACCGGCTGCGTCTCCTCTTGGAGAGACGTCGCAAGAACCAAATTCATCAGCCGTTGAAATCGTCAAAAAAGGTGACTTCGTGATAAAATCTCTGCAATGTTCATCCAAGTATGAAATCACTTTATTGTTCACCAGTTCACTCGGGTTTCCCGTAATTTCGCGAAGTTCTTCTATCGTCTGGATTGTATTCGGAAATGATTGTGTGGTTTTCATCGTTTTAAATCTCCTCTCATCCTAATGCCCTATTTCTTTTTTCTTTTTGTCTATTGTAACTTAAGCAATGATGCAACATCCATGCGATTCAAAAAGACTGCTTTTCAAGAGCCCCACAATTATTTCGCTCCATAAAAATATGCCTGCAACATGTTTTGTCACGTTGCAAGCACCCGGTTAATTTCTACTATAAGAACCCTAGATCAGGAGTTTAATTTTTGCAGTCATTCATTTCCGTTACGGCTGCCTTGTATTTGTCGAAATCGAATTCGACGCTGTTCGGTTTGTAGAAAAAGAGAATGGATTCTTTTTCCCCTTGTGCCAGCAAGAACGTAACAACGGCTTTCGGGCTGTCCATATCAATTCCCGCTTGGTTGGCATCAGCCAGCTTCATCAGGATGTGTTCCGGTGTTTTGCTCAATTCAAGCTCCCCTTTCCTGGTTGCGGTAGATTGCGGATGTCCAAAATGGTCGGCAATTCGTTGAAATCTGGACGGCGGGTCATTTCCATCAAGAGACGCGCCGTTTCTTCCGGACTGCTGAGCAGTCCGCTTTCCTTGTAGTCAAGAAACTTGTCAATCAATGGAAAGTCGGCAGCTTCACTTTGGCGAATGGTCTGTTGCATGGCAGTATCGATGATTCCCGGTGCCACCGACACCACTTTTACATCATCATTTTCCGCATCCAGACAAGAACTGAAATGATCGAGTCCAGCTTTTCCGGCACAATAAGCACTCCAGCCTTCATAGACTTTACGCCCCGCTCCTGAAGACGTGTTGACAATTTTCTTATCAGCTGAATTGCTTTTCAGCTGCCTGATAAAAGCACCGCATAGCAGCATTGGCGCTGTCAAATTAAGGACGATGCTTTGGCTGACCTGAGTGGCATCGTTAGTATGTGCGAGCCCAATCGGTTCAATCGTTCCAGCGTTATTCACCAAGACAATGGTTTCCGTTTCTCCAGGAATCAAGTTCAACGCTTGCGCAATAATTTCTTCGATCGCGTCCAGCCTTGTCAGGTCAAACGGCAAAAAATGTCCTCCCGGCCAATTGTCCGGCTCAGTGCGTGCAATTCCAATAACTACATGACCCGCAGCATTGAGCTGGCGGCTCCATTCAAAACCGATTCCTTTAGATGCACCAGTAATGATATAGGCTTCTTTTGCCATTATTTCTCTTCACCCTTTTGGAACATGATTTCTCCTGCAACGACAGTCATGACTGCCTGAGCCTCCAGAATCTGTTCTTCATTTCCTAAGAACAGGTCTCGATCGAAAACGGTGAAATCGGCGTCGAAGCCTTCCCGGATGATTCCGCGCACGTCTTCTTTGTAAATCGCTGCCGCACTGCCGCTTGTATAAAGCTGAATGGCTTCAAAACGTGACAGTTTTTCTTCCGGCTGATAGCCTTCATGCAAATCGTAAGGCTTTCTGCGCGTAACTGCCGCATAGATGCCCAGACACGGATCCACTTCTTCAATCGGCGCATCTGATCCACCAGCACAAATCAAGCCTTGATTGAGAAGCTTTTTCCACGCATAAGCCCATTCCAAACGGCTTTCACCAAGACGCTCCACGACCCAAGGGAAGTCGGATGTCACAAAGCTTGGCTGAAGATCCAAAGCCACATTGATTTTCTTCATGCGCTCCACTAGATCTTCTCGCACCACCATTGCATGGATCAGGCGATCTCGCTTGCCTGCAGGCACCGGATGCGCTTCGATGGCATCCAATGCCATTTCCAGGCCCAGGTCTCCGATAACATGAATGGCTACCGCTTCACCGTGTTTCCGCGCAATCGACACCAAGCGTTTGAACTCTTCATCCGACTGGATTGCAACACCGACCGTTGATGGATCATCATTATACGGCTTGCTCAACAATGCCGTACGGCCGCCGATCGAACCATCCGAAAAGATTTTCATTGGGCCTGGGTCGACAAACGGCTCTGCGTATGTGGCGTTTTCCATCATCTCTTCAAAAGCACTATGGGCTCTAAGCAGATGCGCACGGAATTTCACTTCGTTGCCGATGACATTTTTAAAGGCCTGCAATGGACGTGAATAATGGCCGTAATACCCCATGTCTTCTGTATGAGCACCTGTTAAGCCAAGCGACAGCAAATTGTCAACTGATGTTTGCAGGGCACGCGTCAAGTATTCGACGCTGACTTCCGGCACCTGGTTGGCGACAAGGTCCTGAGCTGCATCCAGCAAGTAACCCGTCGGTTCGCCGTCTGCATCACGGACGATCACACCGCCTTCTGGATCCTGACTGTCTTTGGTGATGCCTGCAAGAGCCAACGCACTGGAATTGGCCAGGATGGCATGGCGGCAAACCCGCTTCAGCAGCATCGGCGATTCACTGATTTCATCAAGCTCAGAGCGATGGAAAATTTTGCGGTCAGCAAAATTATTTTCATTCCAGCCTTCTCCAATAAACCACTCATCTTTTCCTAAGCCTTTTGTGGATTCGATCAATTGTTCACGCATTTCCTCCGAACTTTCGATCTTCGACAAGTCGACACGCATTAGTTTTTCTCCGTGTCCGATCATATGCATGTGGCTATCGGCAAATCCAGGGTACATAACCTTCTCGCCCAAATCGACTTCCCGTTCTGCAAATTGCTTCAATTCCTTGTATGTACCAATTTTCTCTATGCGATCATCAGACACTAATACCGCTTCTGCAGTAGCGCCTTCATCTTCCATTGTATAAATCGTTCCCCCATGCCATAGCACTTTCATCTAACCACTCCTTTTCTCTCTTCCCATCATAAGTTTATTCGCCTCGGCATTCAATACGTTTGATTTGAATTTTTCACTCAACTTTCCGTAAAGCATGATGCCTTTCATTTATGGTATACTGTTTTTACTTATAGAAAGCAGAGGTGAACCCTCCCAGTCGGAGGGACGAATTGGACAGTATACTCATTCTCAATTTGTTTTTGGTCGCTCTTTTAATCGGGCTGACCGCTTTATTTGTTGGATCGGAGTTTTCAATTATTCGCGTCAGGATGTCCCGCATCGATCAACTTGTATCAGAAGGCAATAAAAACGCCATCTTGACGAAGAAAATCACCAGCAACCTGGATTATTATTTATCCGCTTGCCAATTGGGAATTACAGTGACGGCACTCGGCCTTGGTTGGTTGGGTGAGCCGACTGTCGAACGGATCCTGCATCCGGTTTTTGAAAACTTTGGAATCGAAGAGCCCACTGCGTCGATCTTTTCCTTTATCATCGCGTTTACCGTTATTACTTTTTTGCATGTGGTGATCGGTGAATTGGCTCCGAAAACTCTGGCGATTCAATACGCTGAGAAAATGGCCTTTATCTTCGCCCGCCCGCTCTTTCTGTTCGGCATCATCCTGTCCCCGTTCATCTGGCTGATGAACGGTTCTGCCCGTTTGTTGCTGCGTGCTTTCGGCATTGAGCCGGCAGAGCATGAACAGGCCCATTCGGAAGAAGAGCTGAAGATCATCATGACGCAAAGTTACCAAAGCGGTGAAATCAATCAAACGGAATTATCGTATATGCAGAACATCTTCTCATTCGACGAACGGCTGGCAAAAGACATCATGCTGCCGCGGACACAAATGGAGACCATTTCGCTTGAGATGAGCCATGACGATTTGATGGAGATTGTACGTGACCATCAGTACACCCGTTACCCAGTCACCGAACATGGGGATAAGGATGACATCCTGGGTTTCATCAACGTTAAGGAAATGCTGACCAATTATACTTATAAACAGGACTTGAACGACAGTCTTGTGGTCCACGATATCCCCTTCGTGCATGACATGGCCCCCATACAGGATGTCTTGTTGAAAATGCAGAAAGAGCATGTCCATATGGCGATTGTCGTTGACGAATACGGCGGAACTGCCGGTGTCATCACGATGGAAGATATTCTGGAAGAGATCGTCGGAGAAATCCGCGACGAATTTGATGAAGACGAACGCGACGAGATCAAGGCCGTCGACATCAATAATTATTTACTGAATGGCCGCGTGCTGTTATCAGACTTGGAAGAGCGTTTTGCCATCGAGTTCGATGACAGCGAAGACGTCGATACTATAGGCGGCTGGATCCAATTAAAGAACACGGACATCACCGAAGGCGAATCGGTTTACTTGCCGACCCATACCATCACCGTACGCGAGATGGAAAACCACCAGATTATCCGTGTACTGTTGACACGTACTGCAGAGCGGAAAGAATGATTCAAAAATCCCCCACAGCTAAAACAGCTGTCGGGGATTTTCTTATTTGCTATCCAATAATGATTTTTCGTATTCAAACTTTTTCATGAGCATCTCGCCTGAATATCCTTCTTCGATCAATTTTGCTAATATCGCTTTTGTTTGATCGTCTGCTGCTTCAGGGTGCTCGCCCCGCTCGAATTCGACAACGTTCTCCGCGTCTGTAATCCAATCCGAAAAACTGCCCATGTAGAGTTTCAGCTGATCATAGCCTTTTTCAGCCATGATGGCATAAAGAGCGGCTGCCGTTACGCCGCTGCCGCAATAAACTACTGCAGGCTCATGCTGCTGGACGATGTGGCTGATGTCTTCATTCAGCTGGAACTCCCCTTTGGAAACAAATTGAGCCCAGTCCAAATTCCGTGCTCCTGGAATCCGCCCGGCCACTGGATCAATCGGTTCTTCCAGCCCTGCATAGCGTGCGGCGGAACGTGCATCCACCAGCACACCCAGCTCATCGCCGCTGATGACATTTTTCACGTATGTCTGGTCAGCAAAAAGTTCATCTTTGAACTCGATTTTTGCCTCAGTCGACTGGGGATTCGGCATTTCAATAGAAACGGCGATTCCCTGCTCTTTCAGTTCATCAAAGCCTTTTTGGCTGATGTAAACCTGATCAAACCCAGCATATTTTAAGAGCCACCAGGCACGCGCCGCATATGGTGAGCCCCCTTGATCGTAAATGACAACAGAATCCTTGGGGTCCAAGCCGCTTGCTCGAATCAGTCCAGTCAATTGCTCAGTTGACGGCATTGGGTGCCGTCCTTTGGAAGATGACATATCGGACATGTCTTTTTCCAGATCCCAAAAGACTGCTCCTGCCACATGCTCCAGCTCATACAGTTTTCTGCCTGCTGATGGATCTTTTAAATCGAATCGTGCATCTATCCATTTATGGTTTTCGGTATCGGTCGTTTCAATAAACACTGACATCGTCTACACCCTTCCGTCCATCAAATTTGAATACAGCTCTTTCCATTGTGCCAATCGTTCGGATTGCTGCAGCAAAGTACGCTCTGAATCAATTTGGTCGACTGCCTGGCGTAGGATATGCTGGCGCAAGCCTTCCGCTTCCTGCTCAATCCAAAATTCAGCCCAGTTGCCCAGTTCTTTCTTCTCTTTTTCCAGGTAACGCAACGCATCCGGTTCCATCATGGCCTGCAGTGCATCACGAAGCTTCTCTTTTTCATTCTTCTCGAAGAAGCTCTTATTGTTCTTGTAATAGGATTTCACCGAAGAATAATCGACCTCCACGAACGGTTTGGCAATTTCCAGGGTCCCGGCTTCCTGAACTTCATATGGAGTAAACGAGAAGTCGGGATTCAATTCTTTCAATTTGGCAGCATCTTCCTTGAAGCGCGATTCCAACCTCTTTTCGATAAACTGGCCAAGGCGGAAATTGGTGACACGCAATTCCTGCTGGAAATCAAAACCGGTCATTTCATTCATATCCTGCAAAGCCGTATCCAATGCCTGCTGTGCGGATTTATTCGAAAACACAGAAGGATTGAATGCTTCCTTGAAAAAGTCATTAAAACGGTAAAAGACGCGTTGGTTGACGTAGTACAGCAATTCATCCAATTCCTGCAGAGCTTCACGCTCCAATAGTTTGGCGATCGATGCACCGAAAAGGATGCGCAACTGCTGTTCCAACTGCTTGAGTTCCTCCAAGCGTTCATCTTTACGCAGCAGGTTCTTTTCCGTATGTTCAATCAAGCTGCGGAAGCGGTCCACTGCTTTTTGCTCTTCTTCTGCAAGCGACTGGACCGCCATGCCTTTCAGTTCTTCTTTCAGGAAATGCTGGAACGCTTCCTCAAACTCCGGCATTCCCGAATGTTCCCGGTCACGCAGTGCCAAAAGGCTGGACACGCCGAACAATCGTGGGAAACGGATGCCAAAACGCTGCAACTCGTCTTTTACATACGTAACGACCGCATCTTTTTCCTGCTCGTTGTTAGCCAGGTCGATAGCGTTGACGACAAAGAACATCTTATCCATTTCAAAAGCGTCTTTGACGCGTCCAAGCTGAATCAGGAATTCCCGGTCGGCTCGAGCAAACGCATGGTTATAGTACGTGATGAACAGGATGGCATCGGCATTGCGGATATATTCGAACGCCACATTGGTATGCCGCGCATTGATGGAATCCGCTCCCGGTGTATCCACGAGCGTCACACCATTGCGCGTCAGTTCGCAATCATAGTAAAAGTCGATTTCATCAACGAAACAACTTTTCTCTTCTTTTGCTACATACAAGCCAAACTCTTCACGGTCTGTACGGATGGTTTCGCCCAAGCGGTCTTTAAACACAGGATAGCCTTTGTTGAAAGCCGTAATGAATGATTTATGAACCTGTTGCTCGGTTGGTGTATTTTCCGGCAGTTTTAAAGACTTGGCATACGCATCTTCCAATGTGGAAATTTCCACTCCCAGGACATGGAAAGAGTTTTTCACATCTTCTGTCATCTGTGCACGCGTCTTCAAACGTACATCCGCTGTTTCGTGCGGATGCTGTTCCGTAACCGGCCGGATGCGGTTGATGGTGGCTGTTGTCGGGTTTGGTGATACCGGCAAGACCGTTTCTCCCATCAAGGCATTTGAAAACGAAGATTTTCCGGCACTGAACGCACCGAATAAAGCGATCGTGAATTCCTGTCCTTCCAGACGTCCCGCTTTCCGTTTCAAATAGGCAGCCGTTTCAGCAAAACCTTTAATCGGGTCGATTACTTCCGCAGTCCGGTTGGCACGCTCCAGTACGGCCATTTCATCGAATGACGCCACTTCAAGCGTTTCTTCCTGCTGCTCTTGTACTTCCTGCTGCTGCTCATTCTTTTCAAGCATAGCCGGATCGAATTCCGTCATTTCTTCAATAGAGACTTCAAATTCTTCCAACCATTGATCCACTTTTTCTTCGGCTGCCGTTTTTTGCTTCGGCAATATGGCTGAATAAGATTTTTTCACTTTTTCGATTTTGCTGTCCATCTCTTCGAGCGTTTCAATGGCCAATATTTTCCGAGACAGGATTTGTGATTTCATATCGATTTCTGTATTGGCATCATCCGTCAAACCTTCGAACTTTTCTTCCTGTGCTTTTTTCCAGCCATCCGTTTCACGGATAAACCAGCGCTGCACAGCCGTCGAAATGCTGTTGGCAAAGTTCAATACGGCATCTCCAGTTGTGGAAGCACCTTTTGGCGTTTGTTCTTCAACGACTGAAACCGGCACTTCAAACACCATATCATCAATTGCCAGTGATTCAGTATCGGTCAATATTCCGGCATCCTTCAATGAAGACTTCATCAATTTTTTCAAATGGTTGGTGATCTGAGAGGAAACAGTCAGTTCCAGCCGTTCAGCCACATCCAGTTTCCGCTTCTGCCGTTCTTCTTCTGTCTTTTTTCCGCTGAACAGCATGCCGACTTTAAAATTCGGCTGCACCGACTCCAAGTAGCTGGTCAAGGCGCTGCGCAATTCATAAGGCATGATATTCGAGTTTTCCAGCAGTTCTTTGCGGCTCTTCTCGAACTTGGCTTGCCAGTTTTCGAAGTCCTGAACAGACATCCGGCGGGACACCAATGCATTTTCATTTTTTAGGTCTTCACGCATTTCCCATTCTTCCGGATCGAGTGTATCGGAAAACGCCTGAAGACGCTCTGCTTTTTCATCTTCCAAAAACTTGATGTGTTCATCCTTCAATTGGCTCAAAGCTGAATCAGAAGCTTCGCCGATATGGCCTTTCCAATCCTGCATAGTCGAAGACACCAAGCCCTTGACCTTCTCAAAATCATTGCCCGGAAAATCGAAATCCTTCAAGGACGTGAAGAAGATGACTTTTGGAACGACTCCCCATGCCGCAAACGAGTCATAGACCGATTGCTGGAAATCCGCAAAGCTCATTTCACTGCTTTGGTGTTTATCGATTTGATTGACAATCAAATACAGCTCCGTGTATTTCTGCAATTCTTTCGTGAAATTGAAATTCAATTCGGACTGAACATGGTTATAATCCATGACATAAAAGACCATATCCGCAACGTGCAGTGCCGACTCTGTCGACAGGCGGTGGGCGTCATCCGTTGAATCGACACCTGGCGTGTCCATTACAGTGATGCCTTTAGGCAAGACCGATGCTTGGTGGCCAATATCGATTTGAGTAACATCCCCGCTTTTGCAGAATTCCTTGACGGCGTTAAAATCATAATTCTCGGGAAAGTAGACAGGCTTTTCGTTGCGCATATTGACGATGGCGAAATCCGTATCCGCTTTCTGGACATTGACGATATTGGCACTGGTTGGTATCGGACTCGACGGCAAAAGAGTCTCTCCAGTCAGCGCGTTGATCATGGATGACTTACCGGATGAAAAATGTCCGGCAAAACCGATGATGAAATTGTTCTTCAGAATTTTCTTCGCAAATAAATGGGCTTTCGCTTCACGCTCAGTATCTTCATTGTCTTTGAAGATCTTATAGAGATGCGCCGTTTCAAGTAATTCTTTTTTATGATCCAGAACTGTCATTTAGAAATCTCCTTCTCCGCTTACTGTTCTCTATCATATCATTTTTAATGGAGAACGAAAAACTTCCTTCCCGAAATTGGGAAGGAAGTCCGTATTCTTATGAAAACCCGTGTATGGACATGCCGCCATCGACGAAAAGCGTCTGCCCTGTAATATAACTCGCTGCGTCTGAAGCCAGAAATACGACGGGCGAAGCCACTTCGGGCAATTCCCCGACACGTTTCATCGGCGTCACTGCCAGTATCGAATCCAGGTATTCGGGATCGTTTAAAATCTTCTCCGTTAAAGGCGTTTTGAAATACCAGGGCCCGATTGCGTTGACCCGGATATTCTTCGGTCCCCATTCCATCGCCATCACTTTGGTCATTTGGATGATGGCTGCTTTTGACGCAGCGTAAATTACGCCGGTCTTCAAGGCACGGTCTCCGCCGACTGAACTAATATTGATGATGGAACTGCCGCTTTCCATCTTTTTGACCGCTTCCTGTGAAAACATAAAAACGCTTTGCGCGTTTGTGTCCATAATTTGATGCCATTCCCCATCGGTTGCATCCGTCAGAGAAGAACGGATATTCATTCCGGCATTATTCACCAGAATGTCAATCGCTCCAAACTGATCCATCGTTTTCTCTACCGCTGCCTGGATGTCACTGCGCTTAGTAATATCTGTACGTATGTATGCGGTGCGGCCGTTGCCGATTTCCTGCTGGGTCTGTTGCAGGTCCGATTCGGTGCGTGCCACCAGCATAACATTAGCTCCAGCTTCTGCCAGCGCCATGGCGATCGCTTTTCCGATGCCTTTGCCTGCACCTGTGACAATTGCTGTCTTGCCGTCTAAACTGAATGATTTCAACATCTTTTATCGCCTCCGCTCCTATTATAATCAAACAATTCGGCAATTGTCTTATAAATTAAACAAAGCCACCGTGAATTTCACGGTAGCTCGTTGGTTATTTATCCAATTGGTAAATCTTCGAATACTTCTCTTCCAGGTAATCTGCCAAGTAATCCGGGTTTAATCCTTCTCCCGTAACTTCCTTGAGGATTTCCAATGGTTTTTTAAACGCCCCATGATGATGGATGTTTTTGCTTAACCATTCACGGATCGGTTTGACGTTCCGCTCTGCCAATAACTCATCAAAATTCGGCAAGTCTTTCAGCATGGCATCCTTGAACTGGGCTGCGTACATATAGCCAAGTGCATAAGAAGGGAAGTAGCCGAAGCTCGCGCCAGCCCAATGGACATCCTGCAGTACACCTTCTGCGTCATTCGAAGGCCGGACACCCAAATACTCTTCGTATTTATCGTTCCATAGCTGCGGCAAGTCACGAACCTGTAAATCTCCATCAAACAAACCTTTTTCGAGCTCGTAGCGCACCATGATATGCAATGCGTACGACAATTCGTCTGCTTCGATGCGGATCAATGATGGTTTTGATTCATTGATGGCCCGCACGTAATCCGCCAGTTCCACATCAGCAAACTGCTTAGGTGCGTACTCCTTCAATAAATTAAAGTTGTTTTGCCAGAAATGTTCGTTGCGGCCGATAAAATTCTCACAGAACAAAGACTGTGATTCATGGATCCCCATTGATGCGCCCGTTTCAATCGGCAAGCCAGCCAACGCTTCGCCCAAGTTCTGTTCATACATGGCATGTCCGCCTTCATGAATGGTGCCGAATACCGCATTGCGGAAATCGCCTTCGTCGTACTTGGTCGTTACCCGGATATCCTGGCGGTTGATCGAAATCATGAATGGGTGAACCGTTTCATCCAATCTGCCTGCTTCGAAATCGTAGCCTAGCTGTTCCAGCATTTGACGGCTGAAATCCTCCTGTGCTTCTTTCGGGAAATGCTCATAGAGAAATGCCGTTTCGGGTTTATTCGGTGAAGCGGCAATTTTTTGCACCAACGGCACGATGCGGTTACGCAATTTGCCGAAGACTTCATCTAAAATCTCTGTCGTCATGCCCGGTTCATACTGATCGAGCAACGTATTATAAGGGCTGCCATTTTTCTCGCCCCAATAGCCGATCATTTTTTTCGTGCTGCTCACCAAGTCCTCTAAATAAGGAAGGAACATTGAGAAATCCGAAGCATCTTTGGCAGTTTCCCAGACCGATTCCGCTTTGGACTTCAAAATGATGAATTTCTTGTATTCTTCAGGAGGGACTTTTTTGCTCAAATCGTATTCTTTACGCGCTTCTTCTACGGAACGGCGGATATAAGGATCCAGTGTTGCCTGATTTTCTTCTAAAGAAGAAAGCAGTTCGCCAAACTCATCTGAAGTCGATAAATTGAATACTTCTGCAGACAACGTACCGATGCTCTCAGAGCGTAGTTCTACGCCTTTTTTGGGTGCACCTGTCCGCAAATCCCAATACAATAATGCAATTGCTTCTTCATAGCCTTTGATCTTGCTGAAATGCTCGGTAAACTGTTTTTCGAGTGACACTTAAATCCCCCCAATGCTTGATGAGACTATTGTATCACAACAAAACCAACAGCTTAAAAGTTTTCAGCAGGGACCGGCAGAATTGTTTCCCATAAATGTTCTACGCGCAGTTCGTCTTCATTCAGCAATAGATGAATTTCGCCGTAATCCTTCGAAGTACGGATCAGGCGGCCTATTCCTTGCTGGATACGCAGCTGCATGAACGGCAAATCGATCTCTTCCAACGGGTTGTTGCTGAACTTGCGTTTGGCATCAAAAACAGGATCCTTCGGAGGGAACGGCAGATCCACGATGATGACTTTCGTCAAAGCTTCACCAGGCAGATCCAAACCTTCCCATAAATGATACGAACACAAAATCTGGAATTTGCCTTCCTGAAATTCTTTGACGACCGTCGACAGCTCACGATCTCCTTCGAATTCAATGGTGTATTGATGATCCAGCGGCAAAGATTTCTTGAAATTGTCCATCTCCATTTTTGAAGTAAACAAAACAAGCGATTGGTCGCCCGTGCTGAACAGGTCATAGACACGTTCAAATTTCTGCTGCTGCTCCAGTGGATGTTTAAAGATTTTCATGACGTCTTCATAATCAAATGGAGACGAAACAGAAAATGATTGGTATTTATCGATTCCGAGACTATCAGACAGATAAGTGAAATCTTTTTGAATCGATAAGGTAGCGGAAGAAAAAATGATCGGAATTTTTCCGTCAAACAGTTTTTCGTCCAAAATATCGGTAACGAGGCGCGGCATGATGACCAATGTCTCGATCTCATCTTTTATTTCCAGCCATGTTACCGCGTCGCCTTCTTCTACAAACAAACGCATCGAGAAGGTGTATTGCTCAAAATATTCTTCAGCCAAGCGCAGCTCGTATTCAGGAATGGTGAAAAGCTCGCCTTCAAAGACGAATTCTTCCATCATCAAATCAATGTGGCGAATCAGCAATTTGCCGACTTCGACTAATTCCGGAGCTTTCGCGATGGCTTTGCGGTCTTCAGTACTTGCGACGGTATGGATGCGCAATAGACGGAAAAACTCATTGTGGAGATCTATGGTCTGCTCGATCATGTTCAATGTTTTTTCACGCATGCCATCGGAAAGAATGCTTTCTGTCACATCTTGAAGTGTACTTTCCTGCACTTCGTAAGTCAGTGCGCGCTGTGCGGAGAATTCGAGCAAATGGCCTTCATCAAGAACAATTTGCGAGAATTCCGGAAGCAAAGGCGTCTGCCCTTCCCGTTTGCGTGCTTCTTTTGTCCAAATATGCTCCATCAGGAAATCATGAGAGCAGATGACAAGGTCTGTCGCCTGACGGTAATGGTTGCGGTGGATGGTCTGCCCGCATTTATTGCGCAGATCGCAGGCATTGCAGTTTTGGATCGGATGGTAATTGACCTGCTGCCACTCTTCATCCGTAACTTCCGGATAGCTTGAGCGTTCGCCGTAAGGATAGGTATTTTGCATGGAATAGGTTTTGTTGACGAATTCCGGCAGGCTGAATTCGATATCGTCCAGAAAATCAGCATCACTGCGTTTTTTTGCGCCTTCAAAACGCTGGAGGCATAGATATTGGTCACGTGATTTTGCCAGGCGGACATCCAGGTTCAAATCGAACAGGTCATTCAAACGGTCGACGTCCCCGCCTTTTTTGACCAATTGCTCGATCAACGTTTCGTCCGCACATGAAATGAGTGCCGGTTTTCCGGTATAGCGTGCATAAGCGATTGCAGGAAGCAAATAAGCCATGGTTTTCCCAGTCCCTACTCCGGCTTCCGCAAACAGCACCGCTTTTTCTTTCAAAGCCTGTTCAATTTGGAAAGACATGAAAATCTGCTCATCGCGCAAATCATAGCCTTTTTCAGGCAGCTCATCGTAAAACACATCGCCGATCCAATCATTGAGTGATTCAAAGAAAGTTTTGTCCTTTGTTAAAGGAAATGGTAGTGGTTGTCTCATAAACTCTCCTCACAGAGAAACGGAAGAGCCGCTGCCCTTCCGTTTCGTCTCATTTATTTTTTAGAACGTTCTCCCCAGAATTGGAAAAGATCCGTACGGATAAACCCGTTGAACAATTTACGTTTTTTGGTTGCCGGCTGCCCGTATAGGGTTTCGAAACGTCCCATAGACGACAGCATATACACCGACCACGTCGGGTGTTGTGCAAAAACTCGGCCCATGTCAGCAATCATTTCTTCAATGATTTCAATCTCACCGATACGTTCGCCGTATGGCGGGTTGCCGACGACTACGCCGTTTTCTTCCGTTGCGACAAAATCCTTCACTTGGCGTTGCTCGAAGCGGATCAAGTCGCCAAAACCGGCTTCCCGTGCATTTTCTTCCGCTACTTTCAACATGCGGTGGTCGATGTCAGTTCCCAGAATATTAAGGGGTTGGTCATAGTTCGCCAACTCTTCCGCTTCTTCGCGGACTTCATCCCAAATCTTCTGGCCGATCCACGGCCATTCTTCGCTGTCAAAATCCCGGTTGTAGCCAGGTGCAAGATTTTGCCCGATCATCGCCGCTTCAATAGCGATTGTACCTGAACCACAGAATGGATCTACGAACGGACGGTCCGGCGTCCATCTTGATAACTTCACCAAAGCTGCAGCCAAGGTTTCCTTCAACGGCGCTTCCCCTTGATCCAGACGGTATCCACGTTTATGCAGTCCAGCGCCGCTTGTATCGATGGACAATTGAACTTTGTCTTTCAAAATTGAGACTTCAATTTTAAAGCGCGGTCCTGTTTCATCCAAGAATGAATTGCGGTGATACGCTTTTTTCAAACGCTCAACAATCGCTTTCTTGACGATTGACTGACAGTTTGGCACACTGTGCAACGTCGATTTGACCGATTTCCCTTGTACCGGGAATTCAGCGTCCACCGGCAGGAATTTTTCCCACTCGATGGCTTTTGTCTGTTCAAACAATTCATCAAAAGTATAAGCGTTGAATTCACCGGCGATGATCTTGACGCGGTCAGCTGTCCGCAGCCATAGATTTGTTTTGGCGATATCGCGTTCGTTGCCTTCGAAAAATACTTTGCCGTTTTCTGTCTGTGTTTCATATCCTAATTCTTTAACTTCGTTGGCTACAATCGACTCTAGGCCCATTGCGGCTGTTGCGAGCAATTTAAATGTTGTCATAACGACTCCCTCTCCAGTTGTTCACTATTTCAGTTTTCGGTGTTTGTTTTATTTTTCATCAATCGCAAGAAAAATACGTATGAAGAAATCGCGCCAGGCGGACGCCATGCCGAAAGTGGCCGAAGCGATTATAGAAATTTTTATATTTCAGCACAAGCACACAGTTAAATTAGTAGGATCTAACCAGCCCTGCTCAAAAGTTTGTCTCACAATATGAAGAAAAGCTCCCCCGACAGGAGAGCCTTTGATAAGCATTTTAAGACCATGTGAAATTCTATAAGCCATGTTTTGTTTCCACGTACTCAAACGGTTTGCACCTCGTACTAGTGGACAGCAACCATCTATCTGCAAACTTGCGTCTGCCTCTTCATCGGTTCATTTCCCTCAGAAAAGTGCCCCTACCATAATTTGGGTTTCTCGCTCACGGGGTTTACCTCGTTCCACCTGTATAATTTCTTATACAGCTCCGTCACTGTGGCACCTTCAGGGTATTTCGGCCATATCCGAAGACTTAGGCGTTCTACCCGCCGTCAGCTATTGCTAGCTGCCTCAGCTTATTGTTTCACTGAGCGCGATCACTACGGTCATCTCAGAACCGTGCGAGCATGGACTTTCCTCTCCAGCTAAAAAGCCGGAGCGATTGCCAGAATTTCAAATGGCTTTACTAGTATACGTCATTTGGCGCAATAAAACAATGGTTT
Source organism: Planococcus sp. APC 3900 (assembly GCF_030407735.1). NCBI lineage: Bacteria > Bacillati > Bacillota > Bacilli > Caryophanales > Caryophanaceae > Planococcus > Planococcus sp. APC 3900. The sequence continues at coordinate 180,108 of NZ_JASDCT010000005.1, forward strand.
TACTTATTATCCAGCTTGTTGCCGAATACGTGGTTCTCCAAATGGGATAGGCGGCGCAGAATATCAAAATTCGTTGTGCCTGGAGCCGGGGTTGCCTGTTTTCTTGGAGTATCTTCCAATTCCATACGCAAGCGTTTGTTTTCATTTTGCAATTGTTCAATCCGTTTTGAAAAGGCTTCGTAATCCTGGATGATTTCATCGAGGAAATGATCTACTTCATCCTGATTATAGCCGCGCATACCTGTTTTAAAATCTTTTTCCAGTATATCTTTAGATGTGAATTTATTTTCCATTTTAATCGTCCTTCCATAAAAAAACTACCTTACGCTAAGTATAGCATAAGGTGGATTTTTCGTGTTTAGTTCTCATCAAGTTCCGGGCGTTTTTTTCGCTTTTTCTCTTCCAGCCGCGTTATCCTTTTGTGGATATCCGAAATCAATGACTGGCGTACTTTCGTATGCTCGCTGGCTTCTTTTGCAAAGCCGGCCATAATCAATGCCTGGTCCAGATTGTGCAATTGGTGCTCATACAGTTTAGCCGCATGGATCCACGCTTCCACTTCGATGCTGCCGCGCAGATGAGGCGCCGCTTCCTTGAACAATTTGACGGCTTCCTCGTGGTGGCCCGCCCGCTTCTTTTGGATGGCGAGCAAATAACGGGCCAATGCTGAAGAAGCGCCTCTTTCTGCGGTGACGTGTTCAAGATACGCAGCACTTTGATCAAACTGCTTTAAATCCGCATACCATTTCCCAATATTCGTATAGGCGCCGCTTGTTTCCGATTCCATATCCTCCATCAAAAGATTGGACGACAGCACGTACAGTGACACCAATGACAAGATATCCAGTTCATTGTGGTATAACACTTTTGCCAAACCTTCTGGAAAGCCGCTTTTCACCGCATCCAGATAAATGGCTGGGATCAAATAACCCGGCACATCCCCTTGACGCATAAAACCAAGCTTTTCTTCCTCGATGGTACTAAGTTTCATCCGGGCCAATTCATTTTTCCAGATCCGTTTGGTGCCATGAAATAAGTCAATTTGCCGTGGAACTGGTAATTTCGGCAGAATCTGCCGGTGCATGGTCCAACGGGATGTCAGCTGTGGCCAGTCGAAACTTTTTCCGTTATAGGAAAAGATGATCGGATCCTCGTTTTTCCACAAACCGGTTTCATACAAAAACGCAGCTTCATGTGAAGGGTCCGGCATGATGTATTGCATCATCTCAAAATGGTCACTGCGTTTCACCAGCAAGCCGATCAAAAAAATATAGGCGCCGGTTCCGCTAAGGCCAGTGGTTTCCGTATCGAAAAACACCAAAGGGTCCTGCTCGCTCAGTTTAAACGGATGATCGAAATCCACATTCTCCCAAGCTTTCAGCACAGGATCCAGTTCATTCAGAACCACTGAACCATGGTGGGTATCGAGCGGGTAAACGATTTTTTTCCGGTATACAAAACCGAATTTATTTTCGACGAGCTCTAGCCCGATTTTATTCCATTTGTCTTCATGGAGCGGCCGCTCAACCGCTTTTGGCTGCTGCTTTTTGGCCGGTTGCTTTTTCAGCATGCCTTTCATCTGGAGAAGTTTATTTTCAAACGACATCTTTCTTCACCCCTCTTTACGGAGATCATCCAACAAACGGATGACATGGCCTTTCATGCTGATGGCAGCATCCTGTGCACCAATGCATGATGGACATCCATCAAGGCACGGGCATTCTGAAACATGCTGCTGTGCCTTATCCAGCAAAGGCATCCACAAATCGTAGATCCGTTCACTGATGCCGATGCCACCCGGATAGGAATCATGGATGAAAAAGGATGGCATATCATTATGCGGCGACTTCACTTGCGGCACAACATGGACATCCCGGCGGTCGCATTGGACAAATACCGGAATGAACGACTCGATGGCATAGGCCGCTCCGGTCATCGTATCCGACAATTCCGATTCCGAGAAGTCCTCCGGCTTGGTGAAGCTCAGCCAAGTCGACGAAGTATGCAGCTCTTCCGCAGGAAGCGAAATCGGACCGGAACCGATATTGTCATGAGAATCAAAACGGATTTTCTTGAAGATTGTTGGCATTGCCAGAACAGCGATGTCTCCATAGAACACTTCCGATTTGTTCATTTTCTTGTCTTTGTCTTCACTCATCACCTTGAGCTCGACCGCCAAATTGGCATCGGTGAAATAATCGACATCGACTTCCCGGACATAGGCTTTCTTTTCTTCCCAATCCAAAATTTCCACTTGGAACTGTATGCCTTGGTGCAGGTAGATGGCTTCTTCATGTAAAAGCGTCATTGCACTGAAACGGTCCATCTCACCTATCACCCGTGTATCCGCGGGCACAGACTGGTCGATGATGACGACATTTTCCTGTGAAGCGGAGCGAAGCGAAATATCATGCGCCGGGAAACGGTCGCTCATCCAATGCCAGCGGTCCGAGGTCCGGACAAGCACCCCTTCTTCCTGCAGGTACTCAAGCAACTCCTGCACCTCGAACTCCCCGTATTGATCATCGATGCGGAATGGCAGTTCAAAAGAAGCGCATTTCAAATGGTCCATCAGAATGATGATGTTTTCCGGATGGATGCGCGCTTCTTCCGGAGACTGGTCCAGCAAATATTCCGGATGGTTGATGATGTATTGGTCCAGTGCAGTCGACTGTGCCACGTAAATGACCAGGGATTCGTCCTGCCGACGCCCTGCACGCCCCGCCTGTTGCCAGGCGCTGGCAATATTGCCGGGATATCCTGTCATGATGCACGCCTGCAATTGGCCGATATCGACACCAAGCTCCAAGGCATTGGTGGACACAACGCATTGTATTGAACCATCGCGCAGCCCTTTTTCAATGGCTCGCCGCTCTGTCGGCAAATAACCGCCACGGTATCCTTTGATCGAGTCGTCCTGCAGTTTCATTTTGGTGATGGCTTGCAGATACGTCACCAGCATTTCGACGCGGACGCGGCTCTTGGCAAAAACGATGGTCTGGATGCCGTTTTTGATCAGATGGGTGGCGAGATCTCGTACTTCCAGGATTGCGCTTCTGCGGACGCCAAATGTCGGATGGATAATCGGCGGGTTGTAGAAGACAATATGCTTTTTGCCGGAGGGTGCACCGTTCTGGTCAATCAGTTGATGGGTGCTATTGGTCAGGTTTTCCGCCAGTTCTTTCGGATTAGCGATGGTGGCAGATGTGCAAATAAAGACTGGGTCGCTTCCGTAAAACTCACAGATCCGCTTCAGTCTGCGGATGACATGCGCTACATGTGTCCCGAATATGCCTTTATACGTATGCAGTTCATCGATCACTATATAATGAAGGTTCTCGAAAAGAGAGACCCATTTTGTATGATGCGGCAAAATCGCGGAATGCAGCATATCCGGGTTGGTCATGACGATTTGTCCCGCTTTGCGTACCTTTGTCCGGATTGCAGGAGAAGTATCTCCATCATACGTATAAGATAAAATCGCTTCTTCCGTTTTTTCGATCAAGTCATGCAGATCACTTTTTTGGTCTTGTGCCAACGCTTTCGTCGGGAACAAGTACAACGCACGCGCCCCTGGATCATTTAGAATCTTGTGCAGGACAGGCAAATGGTAGCAATACGATTTGCCTGACGCTGTAGGGGTTACTGCTGTAAACGATTTGCCCGCTGTGGCCAAATCGAACGCTTCGCGCTGGTGGGTATATAATTGTTCAATGCCTTTTTTGCGGAGTGCCGCTTTTAGGCTGTCATGCATCTCCGGTGGAAAATCAGCATATTGAGGCGGTTTTTCCTGTCTAGTATGCCAATGGACAATCCGTTCCATCATGTCCGGTTCCGTTTTCCATTCGTTCATCAATTCAGGCAGTTTTTTTCGCTTAATCATTTTCAGCACTCTTTTCATCGATGGCCAAAATAAATGTCTGCAATGTATATTGAGCCGCTTGAATCGTTTGGATAAAGCGTTTCTTGCTCGTTTCCTTGTAGAAGCTTTGAACAAAAAACTGCGTCATGCCTTCTGCCGCAGTGTCAATTGTCGGCTTGTGTACATACTTCGGACGCTGCTGCTGGATATATAGCAGCGATTCTTTTTGCCATTCATTTATTTTTCCATGCCAGTAATCGGCATATGGTTTAACATCTTTATAAAAGTCAGGGACCGCGTCTTTTTCACGCATTTCATAAAAACGGTCCAGGCATTTTCCACATTCATCGTATAATGCGGAAGAGAGTTCTCTAACTGTCATTGTGCAACCCCTCCATTGCCATTAGTTTATCATATTCACTAATGTGACACGACTTTTATCGAACAGACATTCTTTCGGGTTGGAGCATCCGGTGAAATCCGCTATTATTAGAACATAAAGTTGAAACCTTTCAGCATATCAGTCGTCTAAGAGCTTGTGATATGATAGAGTAAGCGAGGTGTATCATAATGGCAATAAATTATCCGAACGGGAAAAAATTCATTCCGTCAACTGCTCAACCTGCCAAAGAGCAAGCGGCCAATAAAAAGAAGAAGGATTTTTCCTTCAGCAACCGCGGCAAAACTTTAGAGGATGAACTGAATGAAACCAATGATTATTACCTTCAATTGGGATTGGCGGTCATTCATAAGAAGCCGGTACCTCTGCAGATTGTTAAAGTAGAATACCCTTCCAGAAGCGCAGCTGTGATTCGGGAAGCCTATTTCCAAGCTCCTTCCACAACTGACTATAACGGTGTCTGGAATGGCCGTTATATTGACTTTGAAGCCAAAGAAACGGAAAACAAAACTTCATTTCCATTGAAGAACATTCATGACCACCAGATACATCATATGTCTCAAGTGGTAAAACAAAATGGAACGGCGTTCATGATCATCCGATTCTCTTCCTGGCAGCGCTATTTCATCATGCCTTTTGCAGAACTCGAAGTTTTTTGGAACCGGATGATAACAGGCGGAAGAAAATCGGTTACTTTGCAGGAAATTGAAGAAACTTCATTTGAAATTACACCTGGAGCATTCCCCCGCATCGACTATTTGCCTCTTCTGAATAAGCTTTAAGCACCATCATATATATGAAAGTGAGGAACCGATCTTGAGCGACAAACAAATTTCGCGTGAAGAACGCCGAAAAGCAATCGAACGCCAAAAGAAAGCAAACAACAAAAAGAAAAAGAAATCCCCAGTAGTTTTATGGATGAAACGGATCCTAATGGCGATCTTCGCCATCGGCATTGCGGGACTGGTATTCGGAGCATCCCTGTTTGCCTACTACGCAAGCAGCGCACCCGAGATTGATGAGGAACTTCTGCGCGACCCGATCAGCCCGACCTTCTATGCAGCTGACGGCGAAACGGAAATTCCGTATATTACCGCAGAGAATCGGGAATATGTTAACTACGAAGACATCCCGAAAGTAATGGAAGATGCCATTCTGGCAACAGAAGATAACCGTTTTTACAAACACTCCGGCATCGATGTCATCCGTTTAGGCGGAGCTGTCATCGCTAATATCACTGGTGGCTTCGGATCTCAAGGAGCCAGCACAATCACCCAGCAGGTCATTAAAAACTCGTTCCTGACCAATGATAAGACCTTAAAGCGAAAAGCACAGGAAGCTTATCTGGCCTTTAAGTTGGAGCAGGAATATGAAAAAGAAGAAATTTTCGAGATGTATTTCAATAAAATCCTGATGTCTGGAAACATCTACGGTTTCGGAACAGCTTCAGAATATTTCTATGGCAAACCATTGGGCGAATTGACGCTTGCTGAAGCTGCATTGCTTGCAGGAATGCCGCAGAGCCCGAACGGCTATAACCCGTTCACAAATATAGAACGTGCTGAAGAACGCCGAAATGTCGTCTTAAGCCTAATGGATCAGCACGAAAAAATCAGCACAGAAGAAAAAGAACAAGCGCAGGCAGCACCTGTTGCCGACTCACTGGTTCCTGAAGGTGAGCGCCAGCCTCAAACGGCCAGCAGCGAACACACTGCATTCATGGAAATGGTAGAGGATGAACTTGAATCATTGGAAGGCGACTACTCGCTGGACGAAGGCCTCACCATCTACACGACATTGGAACCATATGTCCAAACTAAAGTAAACGAAGCGATGGCTTCTGATTTGTTCTTTGATGATAATGTCCAATCGGCTATGACCGTCGTAGACACGAAAACAGGCGGAATCAGTGCCGTCGGAGCGGCTCGTGAGTATACAGGTGATGTACGCCACAATTATGCAATTGACGGCAGTCGCCAAGTAGGATCAATTATCAAACCTATTCTGGATTATGGCCCAGCTATCGAATACTTGGACTGGTCTACTGGGCAAACCGTTGTGGATGAACCTTACTCCTATGATGACAATGGCCAGGAAGTCCGAAATGTAGATGGACGATTCCTTGGAAGCATGACGATCCGTGAAGCACTTTACCGTTCACGTAATATCCCGGCGGTTAAAACCCTGGCCGAAGTAGGCACTGAAAACGCCGGCGAATTCATGAAGAATGTTGGACTCGATATGGAGAATATCTATGAATCAACAGCTTTAGGATCAGCAGAGTTTTCGACAGTCGATATGGCGGGTGCTTTTGCAGCATTCGGGAATAAAGGGGAATTTATTAAACCGCACACCATCAAGAAAATTGTATTCCGTGATGGTTCGACCGAGCAAATCGTTGAACCAGAGCCGGTACAAGCCATGAAAGACAGTACTGCCTATATGGTGACGGACATTTTGAGAGATGTCATGGATCCCAACCGCGCCGGTGCTACCGGTAAAGAAGCGGCTATCAGCGGATTGGACCTGGCGGGAAAAACAGGTACCACCAACTATACAGCCAAAGAAATGCAAGATTATAATTTAGACTCCAGCTCAGCACCAGATGTCTGGTTTGCGGGTTATACGACGGACTATGCAGTTTCCGTCTGGAGCGGCTACCCTACTCGAAAAACACCAATTGACACAGCATCGGATGAACGTTTGCTAGCTCAGCGTTTATTCAAAAGTGTAATGTCTGAGATTTCTTCTCCTGAAACGGCCCGTTTTGAACAGCCGGATTCAGTTACCGAGAAAGTTGTCGAAGTAGGATCTGTTCCACTGAAACTGGCAAGTGCATTTACACCCTACAGCATGAGAAGCACTGAGCTTTTCGCTCGCGGAACCGAACCGAATTCCGTATCTCAGCGCTACGTTGTAGAAGATTTGGCTACACCAAGCGGATTGCGCGCAAATGTCAGTGGAAGCTCAGCCCAATTGTCGTGGAATCATGGAGACGATGACGTATCCTTTGAAGTCTCCGTTGAAGTGGACGGATCACGCTCGGTCCTTACCACTTCATCAAGCAAGTCCTACACATTCAATGGACTTGAAGAAGGAAAAACTTACACATTCCGTGTCGTAGCAGTCAACAGTACACAACGCAGCGACCCTGCTTCAACAGTAGTGGAAGTTGCAGCTGCTCCTGAAGAACCGGAAGAAGAACCAGCCGAAGAGCCGGTTGAAGAAGAACCGGTCGAAGAAGAGCCCGTTGAAGAAGAACCAGTCGAAGAAGAACCAGTCGAAGAAGAACCAGCTGAAGAAGAGCCAGCTGAAGAAGAACCGGCTGAGGAAGAACCAGCTGAAGAAGAACCGGCTGAAGAAGAGCCAGCCGAAGAAGCACCGATTGAAGAGCCAACAGATCCAACTGAAGAAAAGGAAAGCGAAACGCCTTCTGTCAACAGCAGTGGAAATGGCAATGCCGAAAGCAATAATAACGGCAACGGCAACAATGGCAACAATGGCAACGGAAATGCCGATAATGGCAATGGACAAGAAGACGAAAATAATAACTGAACAACAAAACCCCCGAATGCAGATGCATTCGGGGGTTTTGTGTTGTCATTCAAGTGAACGCTTCAATTCAATGCGTTTTCTGGCAACTGTTTTTTTCAATTCAGCGAACAGTTCCGCAAGCTGTCGATAGGCAGCATATGTACCCAGAGAACCTTCTATAAAGGACAGGCGCTCCGAACCATTCAACGGCTCAAAATCCGGCTCTCCAAGTGCTTCACGGCAATGGGACAACAGTCGTTTATATAGCTCGATTCCAACTTCTAGAACCATTTTCGCGCGTTTCTCGCGCTGCCTATGCAAAACGGCCAGTTCCACTGAAATTCTGTCCCATTCCAGAAAGTACGGATCGAGTTGTTCTTTAGTTAACTTCTGTAACGATTTCACGTTTGACAAGTCCTTTTTTCTCGCGTTTCTGCCCTTCACGGCAACGGTCAAACAGCGGACAGATGTGGCAGCCCGGGTTCTGTGATTTGCAATGGTAGCGGCCGAAAAAGATGATTTGGTGATGTGTCTTGGACCAATCGTCCGCTGGCGTCTTTTTCATGATCGTCTCTTCCACCTGCAGCGGATTGTCTTTCCAACGGTTCAATCCGAGTCGTTTGGCCACACGTTCCACATGGGTATCTACTGCTAAAGCCGGTATGCCAAAAGCCACGGAAACAACCACATTGGCTGTTTTGCGTCCAACTCCGGGAAGTGTCATCAAAAGATCGCGATCGGCAGGCACGATGCTGCCGTATTCATCGATCAGGATTCGGCTCAGCGCCTGAATATTTTTGGCTTTGTTCCGGAACAGGCCGATCGAACGGATATCCTGCTGCAATTCTTCTAAAGAAACCGATACATAATCTTCAGGCGTATGGTATTTCTGGAATAAGTCAGCCGTCACCCTGTTCACCAACTTATCAGTACATTGCGCAGACAGCAGGGTGGCAATCAGCAAATCGAACGGGTTCCGGTGAACCAACTCACAATGGGCATCCGGAAACATCCGATCCATTTCTTCGAGACAGGCAAGCCATTCTTTTTTGGACATCATCTACTTCACCTTCTAATTGCGGTCTTCCAGCCAATTGTAAAACTGAACTTTTTTCGCAACGTTTTCTGTCGGCTGAATCCGGATATTTTTCTCTCTGAAAGAGCTTGCGTGTTTGGTGACTTGCGTGGAAGTTTTGATGTTTTTCTTTTTCCATTCGAATAAAATCCGGTCCACATAACGGAGACTGATTTTTTGTGAAATGACCGCTTCTTTCAATGCCATCCGAATCACTTCCGGCGTATGGCCATCCTGGTCCATCCACATCGAGATGGTTTCGATTTCCATCGGAGAAAGAAAACGTCCGAATTCTTGTTCGAACAATTGGAATATCTCTCCTTCCAATTCCTTCTGGGTGTTTTCTTTCACTTCGTGTTGTTCTTTGAACACACAATCCAGCAGTCGGTCCCATAAAGGCTGCAAAGAAATGATTTCCGTCAGCACATCATTTTCTGTCGTTTGTTCAATTGCTAGATATCCTTGCTGCATCAACTTTTGCAACATCGTCGTTACGCTTTTTTGCGAAGTCATCATACGTGCTCCAATTTCATCAGGCGTTGGAAATTGGTTCCCAGTTTGTTGGAATGCCTGAATGTGTATGAGCAGCATAGCTTCTTCGTCTGTAATCTTCAGTTCTTTATAAAACTGAAAAAAAAGCTGGGAAATGTTAACATTCCCCTGCTCGATCCACGTTTGCAGCCGATTAGGTTGTTTCATATCCCAACCACCTTTCCATTTATTTATTTTTAAGGATACAATCTGTTCAATAGACGCGGGAATGGAATCGATTCTCTGACGTGTTCAACGCCGCTGATCCATGCAACCGTCCGTTCAAGGCCTAAGCCGAAACCAGAATGAGGCACAGCCCCGAATTTGCTCAAGTCCAAGTACCATGCATAAGCTTCTTCATCCAGTCCATGTTCCTGGATGCGTTGTTTCATTAAGTCGTAATCGTGGATACGTTCTGATCCTCCGATGATTTCCCCATAGCCTTCAGGTGCGATCATATCTGCACACAAGACCACATCATCACGGTCCGGATGCGGCTGCATATAGAACGGCTTGATGCCAATCGGGTAATTGGTGATAAAAATCGGCATATCGTAGCTTTCTGCCAAAGCCGTTTCGTGTGGAGCCCCGAAATCTTCGCCCCATTTGATGTCATCAAAGCCATTTTCGTTCAACCATTTGATGGCATCATCATAAGAAACGCGCGGGAATGGTGCTTTTATTTTTTCAAGTTTCGATACATCTCTTTCAAGACGTTCCAATTCCAATTTGCAGTTTTTCAAGACAGATTGGACGATGTGGGAGACGTATTGCTCCTGCACTTCCAGGCTTTCTTCGTGTTCCATAAATGCCATTTCAGGCTCGATCATCCAGAACTCGATCAAATGGCGGCGAGTTTTGGATTTCTCTGCGCGGAAAGTAGGTCCGAACGAGAATACTTTTCCAAGTGCCATTGCAGCGGCTTCCATGTAAAGCTGTCCTGACTGTGACAGGTAAGCATCTTCATCGAAATATTTCGTTGCGAACAACTCAGATGTCCCTTCTGGTGATGAACCCGTCAAAATCGGTGGATCTACTTTTACAAAGCCGTTTTCGTTGAAGAATTCATAAGTCGCACGAATGATTTCGTTGCGGATTTTCATGATGGCATGCTGTCTGCGCGAACGAAGCCATAAATGGCGGTTGTCCATCAGAAATTCCGTACCATGCTCTTTTGGTGTAATCGGGAAATCCTTTGCTTCATGAATCACTTCAATGCCTGTAACAGCAAGCTCATAGCCGAACGCAGAACGTTCGTCCTCTTTTACTTCCCCTGTTACATAAAGAGATGTTTCTTGCGTCAATCCCTTAGCTGTTGCGAATAATTCCTCTCCCACTTCAGCTTTTACGACAACACCTTGCACAAATCCAGAACCGTCACGCAGCTGCAAAAATGCAATTTTTCCACTCGAACGCTTATTGGCGATCCAAGCCCCTAACTTAACTGTTTCCCCATTATATTTAGCCATTTCGGCAATAGTAATTTTTTTCATCCAGCGATAGCCTCCAAAGAATTAGGTTGTCTTAGTCTTTCCATTTTGATGTAACAAATTGATGGATCCGTTCCACGGCTTCCGTCAACGTTTCAAGCGAAGTCGCATAGGACAGACGAATTGTTGAATGTGCACCGAATCCAGAACCCGGAATCACCGCAACATTTGCTTCTGTCAATAAAGCCGCAACAAAATCATCAACCGATGTGAAGCCTGTTTTTTCTGCAGCTTCTGAAACATCCGGCAATAAGTAGAACGCGCCTTGAGGGCGAATCACTTGGAAGCCTGGAATTGCCTGCAGTTTCGGGAATATGGCTTCCAATCGGCTTTCAAATGCCTGCCGCATTTCCTCTACTGCATCCTGTGGCCCATTATAGGCTTCGATTGCCGCATATTGCGAAGTTGTTGTCGGATTGGATGTTGAATGGCTCGCCAAATCCGTCATCGCTTTGATCAGTTGGGCATCTCCGGCTGCGTAACCGATGCGCCAACCTGTCATTGAATGCGATTTCGAAACGCCGTTGATCAGAATCGTGCGGTTCTTTGCATCTTCTGAAAGAGTCGCGATGGACGTATGTCCAACGTCTCCGTAGATCAGCTTTTCATAGATTTCATCTGAAACGATGAGGATATCAAATTCACGGCAAACTTCCGCCAGTGCTTCCAACTCCTCTTTCGAATAAATCATCCCTGTCGGATTGCTAGGCGTGTTGATGATAACCGCTTTTGTCCGGTCAGTAATGGCTTCTCTTAATTGCTGAGGAGAAATTTTGTATTCCTGGCTGGCTGTCGCTTCTATGTATACCGGAACACCCTGTGCCAATTTCACCTGTTCAGGATAGCTGACCCAATAAGGAATCGGAATAATTACTTCGTCACCTTCATTCAAGAGCACTTGAAATAATGTATAAAGTACATGCTTAGCACCGATTCCGACCATAACTTCTTTCGGCTGATAGCTCAGCTGCTGATCGCGCTGTAATTTATTGATGATGGCTTCTTTTAAAGCAGGCAATCCGCCTGCTGGCGTATACTTGGTCTTGCCGTCTTTCATTGACTGATAAGCAGCTTCCAGGATGTTTTCTGGCGTATTGTAATCCGGTTCCCCGGCACCGAGGCCGATGATATTGACTCCTTGTGCCTTAAGCTCATTTGCCTTTGCAGTGATTGCCAAGGTTGTTGAAGGTGTTAAAGTTTGTACACGATTCGCTAAGTTGATCAAATTTTTTCCGCCCTTTCACAAATTCAATATGCGTTTCCACCAGGTTCCATCGCCTGCTGATAAATAAACATAATTCAAGCTGTCTTTTTCATTGAGAAAAGCGATCTCCCAGACCGGTCCGTCTTTTTCCATCCCAAGTCTGGTATGCAGTATTTCTTTGACATCCATTTCAGCAAGGGCAATTTCTCTGGCTTGCTGCGCCGTTATCTTATCTTCCAACGGAATTGCCTGCAGCTTGCCTTCCCCTGTCGGAACAAAGACTGCAACGAGTTCACCCTTGCTGTTAGTGCCGAGCACCGTCACAGAAGCGGCCGAATTGGTATAGACATAGGCCCGTTCCACTTCTTCAATCAATTGCTCGCTTTTAGCGCGGTCAATTGCCAACTCTTCGGTTTCGGAATAGGGTTTATTGCCAAGAAACAATATCAGGATGATGATGGCAACGGCCAAAAAAGACAGAAAACCGAGTATGAATGTGATCCATTGTTTCATTTCATCACCTATGTTTTATATATTGTAAAAATTGCTTTTTCAGAGTCTTCTTTGTCAAGCGCCAGGCCGAACATTAAATTCTTGTCTTTTAAAGTGCGGTTCAAGGCGTCCACCACTTTATATAAATCTGACTGATACGTAAGCTCTACTGTAGAGATCACTTCAATTTTGGATTCCATGCATGCGCCTTCCTTTCGTTATATCACTGCTTATTATACCAAGCTTCAATATCCGTTACCATCTTTTCTAGAGACACTTTCGATACTTTGACTTTCGGCAAAGCACTTATGAATTCCCGTCCGTAGGATTTCGTCTCGATCCGGCGATCCAGCACGATGAACAGGCCTTTGTCATTTTTGGAACGGATCAGCCTGCCGAATCCTTGACGCAGGCGAAGCACCGCTTCAGGCAGTGCATATTGCAAAAATGGATTAACGCCTTCACGGGTAATAACTTCAGAACGCGCTTTGAAGATTGGTTCATCCGGCGAGGTGAAAGGCAAACGCACCACGACGACCGCACGAAGTGCATCCCCTGGTACATCGACCCCTTCCCAAAAACTGTTTGTGCCAAACAACACAGATTTCTGGAAGCGCTGGAAAGATTTCAATAATTTCATACGGCTGCCGGATGAAATGCCTTGGGCAAACAGCATATAATCATCGAGCAAACCTGTGTCTTGAATCAAATCCACTGTTTTCCGGAGCATATCCTGTGACGTAAATAGCACAAAACAACGTCCTTCTGTTACAATCACCGTCTGAATGACGGCATCCGCTACGGATTCAATGTATTCATGCTGGGAAACTTTCTGGATATCCGGCATGTCTTCCACAATATATACATGCGCACCTTGATAAAAATCTTTTGGCGGTTCAAATTTCAGGATAGACACATGCTGCGGAATGCCGATTTGGTTGACGATAAAACGTTCGTTGGCAGGTACAGTCATTGTGCCGGACAACCAGATGACCGCTTTATCCTGACGTGCATCAGCCATGACCTTATCCACTAATGAAGCCACTGCAAAGGGACGTTTATAGAGCGATAAGCTGGTCGGCAGACTTCTCATATCCCCTTCAATCCAACTTACTTCGTCCGTCAGAGGGAACACGAAGATTTCACTGAATTCAACGGCTTTAACCATCATTTCTTCCGTCCAATAGCGCCAGTCGGCGATCGTCAGCTGGTCTTGAATGGTTTTTTCCGTCAGGCGCTCTGCTTTTTGCAGGATGAGCTGTGACAAATCGATCCATTCGTTCAAATAACGCAGCAGTTCCAGGAAACGGCTGTCTTCAAGATACAGTTCGCTTAAAAGCGAGGCATTTTTCTTATGTCGGCTCGAGGCGAATTTAGCGGCGAACTCATCAGCCAATAAATTCGAAACCTCATCGAACAGCGTGGTGAATTTTAAAAACAGCGATTCCAGCTTGAGCAATTCCGGCACAGTCGAAAAGCCGGTCCGGTTGGCCGCGTCGTATAAAGCACGGAATAATTGCTGATCATCAAAACTGCCGAGCTGGCCGAAAATGTATTTCCATTGGGTATAGACAAAGGTTTTCTCATGCTGGGAAACAGCTGCCTGGACAACCTGATGGGCTTCATCCCAGATATAGGCATCGACACTGGCCAGTATTGATTTTTTGCTCAAATGCTGATTGAGCAGAAACGCATGGTTGGTGACGATGACATGGGCATGCTTCGCCTGATTTAAGGCAAATTCGTAAAAGTCGGCTTTCTTTTCTTGCTTCGACAGTTTCCGTATATGGGAACGCCGTATTTTGTCGAGTACAAATTGTCCGCCGCTCGATGAATTGAGTTCGTTTAAGTCACCGGTTTCGGTGGCTGTAAGCCAGACCAGGACCTGCATGATGGTGAACGTCTCGTCATAGGATTCGTCATCTCCGTGGAGCAACTCGACAAAACGCCCCAAATCGATGTAATGCGATAACCCTTTGATCAACGAAATGCGCACAGGCGCTCCAATGAATTGCTCGACCATCCGGCCTTCTTTCAGGACCAGCTGATCCTGAAGGTGTGTCGTATAGGTGCTGATCATGACTTGCCTGCCTGTGTCCAGGGCATAGTTGACCGCGGGAAGCAAATAGGCAATCGTTTTCCCCATTCCCGTCGATGCTTCGATGACCAGCTCTTTTTTATGCAGCAATGCATCTTCAATGGAAGCCATCATGCCATACTGGCTCGGCCGCTTCTCAAAATTCGGAAAGACTGTTTCAAGCCCCTCCCGCCAATCGCGCGGCAATGAACTTTGCTGTTCCGGATCAGACGAAAATGATTTTCGGGGCTTCAGGGGAATTCCCTGGAAACGGTCGAACTCGTCTGCCTGAGCATTTCTTTTCTTTTGTGTCAATTCAAAAAATAGGCGCGACAGATCCGACTTCAATTGGAAAGAACGTTTGTGAAGAAAGGCCAAAGTATCGTAAGGCAAGGATTCCAAGTCATTTTTGGCACGCAAAAACAACAAGGCTGTCGCCATCGCATCATCATCTGCACGATGGGCACTTTCGAGCGGAATCCCCAGCTCTGAAGTGATGTCCTGCAACTTATAGCTGAATGCCGTCGGGTACATCAACCGCACCAATTCAACCGTATCCATCGTAATGCCATGCCATTTCGGCAAACCGCTGCGTTTTAGTTCGGCCTGCAGGAAAGGCAGATCAAAATTGGTGTTGTGTGCAACAAAAATCGCATCCTGCATTTTTTCGAAAACCGTTTCAGCATAAAACTCAAAAGCTTTAGCATCCTTCACATCTTCGTCTGTAATATTCGTCAGATCCTGTATAAATAATGGAATCGTGCGTCCCGGATGGATGAATTTTGTATATGTATCGGTAATTACACCGTTTTCAATCGTTACCATTGCGAGTTGAATAATCCGGTCACCTTTTGCAGGGGAATGGCCCGTTGTTTCAATATCGACAACGACATACTTTTGCGTGTTCATCTTAGCCCCTCTTTCTTAGGTGTTAGCCTAAAAAAATTGTAACATATCCAGCGGCTTTCCGCTTTCAAGATGAAAATTCAATCTTCTTGCTTTACTTCAGGCAAAAGAAAAACAGCCCCGAATCATATCGGAGGCTGCACAATTTACATGACGGTTGCTTCAGGTTCGTAATGGATGATTTCCTTGATTTGATTGTCGGCATTCATAATGGCAACAGTTGGTTTGTGGTCACGGGCATTTTCGTTCATGACATAGGCATAGGAAAGGATAATGACGATGTCCCCACGCTGCACCAGGCGCGCTGCTGCTCCATTCACACAAATCACGCCACTGCCGCGTTCTCCGGCAATGATGTACGTTTCAAAACGGGCGCCATTATTATTATTGACGATATGCACTTTTTCATTTGGCAGCATCCCCACAGCATCCAGCAAATCCTGATCGATGGTAATGCTTCCTACATAATTCAAGTCAGCTTCTGTCACCGTTGCACGGTGGATTTTTGAATTCAGCATCATTCTAAGCATGAGTCAGTTCTCCTTTGGGTTAAAAATGATATTATCGATTAATCGTGCTTTTTCGAATTGCACAGCCAAAGCCAATATAGCATCGTTTTGAATATCCGCGGTCAAAGTCGGATAATCGAGCAATTCGATGTAATCGATTTTTCCGGACGTGTTTTTGGTGAGATAGTCAGTCATTGGCGCAATCGGATCCTGCCCCTGCAAAAATAGGTTCTTGCCCATCTCTAATGCTTTTTTCAAATGAGGCGCTTCATCGCGTTCAGCAGCACTCAAATAAACATTACGTGAGCTTTTTGCCAATCCATCTTCTTCGCGGACAGTATCCCCACGGCGGATTGCCATCGGAAAATTGAAATCTGCAACCAACGACTCAATGATCGCCAACTGCTGGGCATCTTTTTGGCCGAAATACGCCATATCCGCCTCAGTTAAATGAAACAGCTTGGTGACTACTTTCAGCACGCCATCAAAATGTCCAGGTCTTTTAGCGCCGCACAGGACATCCGCCTGTGCACCGGCTGTAATTTTGATTTGGCTTTCCCGTGGATACATCTCTTCTACACCCGGTACAAAAATTGCATCCGTCCCTGCTCCTTCAGCCAGCTGCCGATCGCGATCAAGGTCTCTCGGGTAGCGGTCGAAATCTTCATTCGGTCCAAATTGCGCAGGGTTGACGAAAATGCTCATGACTACCCTGTCGTTTTCTGACTTGGCCTTTTCCACTAAAGATAAATGCCCTTCATGCAAAAAACCCATCGTCGGCACTAAACCAATGGTCTCGCCTGCTTTTTTGGTTTCCCGAACCCATTTTTTAAGTTCGTCCACCGTCTGTAAAATCAACAATTTTTTCTCTCCTCTCGGGAAGAAAACCATATAAAAAGCCCTTCCGCCGAAAAAAAAGACAGAAGGACAGTAAATGTACGTTTGGTTTCCTCCGTCCCTGTCGTATAAGTGATCAAGGCAGAACTAGATTACTATGAATTTTTGGGTGTGTTGCGGTTGTTCGGTGCAGTTCGCAAGCGATACTGCCCGTTAAAAACACTATACCAGAAATCCAGAAAAAAACATATTCCATGCTTAAGGGTTATGCAAGTTGGAGGCAATATGCCAGGAATGAATCCTGCACCCTCTAGTTGGTCATTTCGATATCAGCTGAATAGATGCCGTGGAGTTTGCCGTCCGCTGTCCGCAATTGCAGAACTCCGTCTTCGGTGATGCCTTCAGCGATGCCTTCAAGTGTCTGGTTCGTCATACGCGCCCGGATCGGGTGTCCGATGGTCGTCGAGTAGCTTTCCCACATGACTTTCAGCAGGCCGAAGCCTTCTTCAATGTACATCTGTGTATAAATTTCCAAGTAATACAGCAGGGACTGGACCAGTTTTTGGCGGCTTACTGTGTCCCCGCTCTCCATCTTCAGCGAAGTCGCAATAGCTTGGATTTCCGGATCGAAATCCGTTTTCTCTTGATTGATGTTCAAGCCGATGCCGATGATCAATGCCTGAATGCCATCTGCATCTGACTGCAGCTCTGTCAAAATGCCGGTACACTTTTTGCCGTTCAGGAGAATGTCATTCGGCCATTTGATCTTCGGCTGCAATTTGGTGACTTCTTCAATCGCTCTTACCACTGCGACGGCAGTGACCAGCGTAAACTGAGGCGCTTTTTGCGGCACGACATCCGGCCGCAGGATAACGCTCATCCAGACACCTTTTCCTGCTGCTGAATCCCATTTCCGGGCCATTCTCCCACGTCCGGCTGTCTGCGTCTCTGTCAGCACGACAGTGCCGCCTGGCGCCCCTTCCTGTGCCAGTTTATGGGCGATGATTTGAGTCGAAGAGCAGCTTTCCACATATTCGATGTTCTGTCCGATGTGTTTCGTCTTCAATCCTGTTTGAATGGCCAAGGGCTCTAATGTATCCGGAATGGAAACGATGCGGTAGCCTTTTTTCTTGACTGACTCAATGGCATAGCCTTTTTCTTCAAGCTCCTTGATGTGCTTCCAGATTGCTGTCCGGGAAATTCCGAATTCTTCTGCCAATTGTTGGCCCGACACGGCTTCACCGTTCGATTCGATTAATCGCTTCGCTAACTTATGCGTGACGGTGATATTCATTCACAAACCAGTCCTTTATGAGTTCTTTGTCATTCTTCAATTCACCATAGACAATCAGTTTTTCCAACTTTTCTATCCACACTTTCAGCCATGGGCCGGAACGCTCTCCGCTCCATTCCATAAACTCCCGTCCGCTTGCTGCGAGATCGGATTTTGATTGAATGGGCAATTCGGCTTTGGCGGCTGCCGGGTCAAGCAATTTCCCGCTTGCTTTAGCTGCCATCTCCAATTGGTCAACGGCATAATAGTAGAACGTCCATTGATCCCAAAATTCCAGCTTGGCCAACTCCAGGCTTTTCTCTATGAGCCGCTTGTCTTCATTTGAAAAACGGTAATCCTTTATTTCTGAAAATGGCCGATTGTTTTTATGCAATAAATAAAACCAGCCAAATACCGCTTTGCCGCTGGATTCGTAACGGCTCCAATCCATTTCGAAAAGCTTGCCGGCGGGAAGAAAAGCCGTTAAATCCGTTTTCCCCAGATACTCCATGCTGCGGGCCGTACGAGGATTGGTGAATATCTTATCGATTTCCGACTTTAAACGTTCGACCGCGATGGATTGGATCAACGACGCATGGCGGCGGATTGACTCAAGTGTGTGTTGCTCGATTGAAAAATCCAGCTGCCCCGAAAAACGCACCGCTCGCAGCATGCGCAGTGCGTCTTCTTGAAAGCGCTGATCTGGTTCTCCCACCGCACGAATAATATGCTTTCGGAGATCTTCTGTCCCGCCAAACGGATCGATGATTTTCAAGGTTTCCGTCATCGCCATCGCATTGATGGTGAAATCGCGGCGCTTTAAATCCTCTTCTAACGATTGGACAAACTCCACCGAATCAGGCCGGCGGTTATCGGAATAACTGCCTTCCGTCCGAAATGTCGTCACTTCTATGCCTTCACCGTCAATCAGCACCAACACAGTGCCATGCTCAATTCCCGTATCGACCGTTCGCTTGAACAGCGTTTTCACTTGCTGCGGTGATGCGGAAGAAGCCACATCGATATCATGAGGCGTCTGGCCGAGCAGAAAATCGCGCACTGCTCCACCGACCATGTAAGCTTCGAAACCTGCTTTCTGCAAGATGCCGATCACTTTGATGGCCGTCTTCATTGTGTGTCATCCTTTGCCAGCAAGCGTTCATACAAGCCTTCATAATATTTCAGGATTTTAGAGGAATGGAAACGTTCAGCCACTGTTTTCAAAGCACCTTGCCGCAATTTCTCCAGCTTGTTCTCATCGCTCATCATTTCGATTGCGTATTCAGCGGCCTGTTTTGTGTCACCCAATTCGACCAGGTAGCCATTCACGCCCGGTTCGATAATTTCGGGCATTCCTCCGATATTGGAGCCGATCACCGGCACCCCGCATGCCATCGCTTCCAGCAACACTAAGCCGAACGCTTCTTTTTCAGAAAGAAGAATTTTGATGTCACTGATATTATAGAATTCTGCCAGGCTGTCCCGTTTTCCAAGGAACAACACGTCATCTTCCAATCCAAGATCCTGCACTTGCTGAATGATCCGTCCCATTTCAGGTCCATCCCCGACCAGCAATAATTTACAATCCAGTTGTTGACGTGCCTGTGAAAATGTCTCTACAACATCCTGGACACGCTTGACGTTCCGGAAATTGGAAACATGGATCATCACTTTCTGATCGGGTTCTATTCCTAATTCAGCTTTCAGTTCTTTAGAGTCCTGCGGGAAATACTCCCTTTCATCAACAAAATTATAGACTGTTTCTATCTTTTTATCCGGTTTAATAAGATCGTAAGTCTGATCTCGTAACGAATCTGAAACGGCTGTGACGATATCGGACTTCTCGATGCCGTAGCGAATCGCTTCTTTCAAGGAAGAATCTGACCCCAATACTGTTATGTCCGTACCGTGCAGAGTCGTCACAATGCCGATGTTGGAGCCTGCCATGTCCCGCCCAAGAATGGCACAGACGGCATGTGGAATTGCATAATGCACATGCATCAGATCCAGTTTTTCATTTTTGATGACTTCCGCGATTTTCGTCGCCAACGCAATGTCATAAGGTGCGTACTGGAAAACGGAATACGTATTGACTTCCACTTGGTGGCTGTAGATATTTGCATATGTTTTATTCAAGCGAAAAGGCGTACTGGACGTGATAAAATGCACCTCGTGCCCTTTTTCTGCCAGCATTTTCCCTAATTCCGTGGCAATTACACCTGATCCTCCAACCGTTGGATAGCAGGTGATGCCGATTTTCATTTTTCGCACAATGTTCTCTCCTATCCTCTTCTTTCTCCGAGCAGCCGCCAGTCAATAAAGCCTTCCTGCAACCCTTTCAAAAGCACTTCAGCGGTTCCCATATTGGTGGCTAATGGGATTCCGTAAACATCACACAGGCGAATCAATGCCGTTACATCAGGTTCATGAGGCTGTGCAGTCAATGGATCCCTGAAGAAAATGACCATATCCATCTCATTTTTGGCTATCATGGCACCAATCTGCTGGTCGCCGCCAAGGGGGCCGGATTGAAAACGGATGACTGGCAGTCCTGTTCCATCAATGACCCGTTGGCCGGTCGTCCCAGTCGCATAAAGCGTGTGCTTAGCCAATATCGGCTGATATGCTGTAACAAATTGGATCAGATCGTCTTTCTTTCGGTCATGGGCAATCAAGGCAATTTTCATATCATCTTCCCCTTTAAACGATTATGTGTTCCAAACCATAGATCAACTCTTCTTTTTCCATAACAGTGTTGATGGACAAAACCACGCCTGACATAAATGAGCCGCGGTTAAACGAGTCGTGGCGAAGCGTCAATAATTGGCCGTCTCCTCCAAGCAGCACCTGCTGATGCGCAACAAGACCCGGCAAACGCACACTGTGGATGCGCATGCCGTCGTAATTGGCTCCGCGTGCCCCTGGAAGCGTTTCTTTCTCACGGGCATGCCCCTGTTCATGGATTGGGCGTTCTTGTGAAATCAAATGGGCCGTCTTCATTGCGGTTCCGGAAGGGGCATCCAATTTTTGGTCATGATGCATTTCGATGATTTCGATATCGGGCAAATATTTGGCCGCCTGTTCAGCGAACTTCATCATAAGAACTGCTCCTACTGCAAAGTTCGGTGCAATGATGCAGCCAATTTTCGATTCTTTTGAAAGTGTAGTCAACTCTTCAAGCTGTTCATCCGAAAAACCGGTTGTACCGACCACCGGACGGATTTTCAATTCCAAAGCCTGTTTCGTATGCTCGTAAACAAATTCAGGCGTCGTTAAGTCAACCAATACATCCGGTTTGGTTTTCGAGTGCAGTTCCTGCAAATCCGTAAAGACCGGTGCGGTATATGAAGAAGGAAACAAGTTCGTATCTGCCAATGTATTCCCAACTTCTTTGTAATCCAGAACAGAAACCAATTCCATATCCGGATTGTTCATGACTGTATGTACAGCCTCTTTGCCCATTTTCCCTCTTGCTCCTGCAATTGACACGCGAATCGTCATTTGTCTCCATCCTTTCTTGTCCAGCGGTCTTTGTCTCTGCTCGCAAACTTCTCCATCACCCGGTCATGAGCATGCGCCAAATCGATATCCATTGAATTCGCCATACAAATCAAGACGAACAGGACATCGCCCATCTCTTCCTCAATACTGTTTTCAGCTTCCGAGCTTTTCTTTTTCTTCGGACCATATTGGTGCATCACTTCTCTGGACAGTTCGCCCAGTTCTTCGGTCATGCGAGCCATCATTTCCATCGGCTGAAAATAGCCTTCTTTGTACTGTCCTATGTATCGGTCCACGTCCAGCTGAAGCTGTTTCATCGTTTTATCTCCGCTCATATCATCACACTCCTCAGTCAATCGTAAAGAAAACTGATGATGTTGTCAAAATACATTAATTAAACGATAATACAGAAGTTGATATTCACGAAAGGGGTTTGAGTAAATTGAAAGAATTGAAAATGAAAAATATCTTTTTCATCCTGCTCGGAGCTGCCATCTACAGCTTCGGATTTGTCCACTTCAATATTCAAAATGAATTGGGCGAGGGCGGATTTGCCGGTATTACATTGATTTTGTACTTTATTTTCCATTGGGACCCGGCATTGATGAACTTGCTATTGAACATTCCTTTGTTTTTTATTGGCTGGAAGCTTCTCGGAAGAAAAGTTTTTCTTTACACGATTATCGGCACAGTAGCTGTTTCGGTGTTTCTGAAGATTTTTCTGATCTACGAAATCCAGATCAACTTGCAGGATGATTTATTCCTTGCGGCTTTGTTCGCTGGGGTCTTCGTCGGAGTGGGGCTCGGAATCATTTTCCGTTTTGGCGGCACTACAGGAGGCGTCGACATTTTGGCGCGTTTGGCGCAGAAATACATCGGCTGGAGCATGGGGAAAACGATGTTCCTGTTCGATGCCTGCGTCATTATGCTTTCCTGGCTGACGTTCCTGGATCATCGCTCTATGATGTATACGCTGGTCGCAGTTTTTGTCGGGGCACGTGTCATTGATTTCGTGCAGGAAGGTGCATACGCCGGCAGAGGCGCTTTAATCATTTCAAATTCTCAGGAAGAAATCGCCAGCCGCATTGCTGTTGAGATGGACCGCGGAATTACCATTCTGCGTGGCTATGGCCATTTCACAAAAGAAGAACGCGAAGTATTGTATTGCGTCGTCGCGAGGAATGAAATTGTCCGTTTAAAGAATATCATCAACTCCGTCGACCCCCACGCCTTTGTTTCCTTAATGGAAGTCCACGATGTCATGGGCGAAGGGTTTACGCTTGATGAGGAAAAACAGCCGATCGGTTAAGAAGCATAGAAAAAACGGCCCTGTAAAAGGGCCGTTTTTTTTTTACGAACGATTCATGCTTGTATAGATCAAAATCAATCGAGCCAATTCAAGAACTGCCACTGCAGTAGCTGCAACATAGGTCATCGCGGCTGCGCTCAATACTTTTTTTGCATGGCGTTCCTCTTCGTTTCGGATAATGTTATTCGACAGCAATTGGTCCATTGCCCGGCTAGAGGCATTAAACTCGACCGGTAATGTCACCAATTGGAATACCACACCAGCAGCGAGCAGGATGATCCCGATCAACAATGCGCCACTCCAAGCGGAGAAGAAACCGATCATAATGAAAACCCATGACATATTCGATGAAATATTAACGATCGGCACCATGCGATGGCGAAGGCGCAAGAAGGAATAATCCTCTGCATCTTGAATCGCGTGCCCTACTTCGTGAGCGGCTACTGCGGTTCCCGCAACAGAAGCTTCATGGTAGTTATGGCTGCTGAGTGCCACTGTTTTCGTTAATGGATTGTAATGGTCACTCAACATCCCACGGCTTTCAACGACTTTGATGTTCTGAAGTCCATTGGCATCGAGGATGGTACGTGCTACCTGTGCACCTGTATGGCCGGATGTCGACCGAACTTTCGAATATTTTCCATACGTTCTTTTTAATTTAAATTGTGCCCAAATTGGAATGATCAGCAAAAGGATAAAATAGAAGATATAGCTCATACCCATGTGTAAATCGCACCTCTTTCTTTCTGCTTGATACCTTTATTTTACTTGTGATAGTCAATATTGGTCAACTGATATGGATTGAGATCGATTCAGATGAGCAACATATAAGGCAAAACTGACACAAGCAATCGATAACCAGAAAGTAAAGTAGCCGATTTGGCTGCTGTATTCACTTAAAGTGCTGTAGATCGGCATCTGTCCAAAGACATAATCGATGACATCGTTATGCAAAGTCCAAACGGCGGTCAAGGCCACTGCCAGCCAGCCAAAGCGGAAATGCTCAATATACAGCACTGCCTGAAGCGCCATTGCAAAATGGGATGCGATAAGCATCCAGCCCATCCAACCGATGGACCCTGTTTCCCACAGCGTCAGCAAGTTCATGACGACTGCCCACAGACCATATTTAATTAAGGTCACAAAAGCCAAAGCCTCAAACAAACGGCTCCGTTTTCCAATAATCCAGAGTCCCAACACAATCGTAAAAAAGAGACTGGCTGTCGGACTGTCTGGAACGAAAATCAAAAAGATCGGCTCTGTAATCTTCAATTGCCAACCGTACCATATGTATCCATATATCGTACCGCCCAAATTGATGAGGAACAGAAGAATTAGAAAAGGTCGGTACATCAGCCACGTGGAAATCTTAATCGCGAAGGAAAGCATCGTTTTTCTTCCTTTCAAGGTAGAAAAAAAGAGCCGGTTTCCCGGCTCTTTTTTTATTTTTATTATTCAGCTTCAAGGCCTGAAATGAATTCCGATAGGACTTGCAGATCTTCATCTGTTCCGTCCCATGAAGGAGGCATTACTTGAGCCCCGTCTTTTTCAATACCGTTGACAGCAATGTCAGCGATTTCTTCAGGAGACAAGCCAGTTCCGATAAGTGTCGGTCCGACTGCGCCTTCTAAATTGTCGCCATGGCAACTGATACATGCAGCTCCAGAATAAATTTCATATCCCGGGTCCGCTGTATCAATTTCTACTTCCTCCGTAATTTCACCTTGCGCTGCTGCAGCTTCCCAGTCGTGGTTTGCTACCGACTCCCAAGTAAGGAAGATGATAGAAGCTACGGCAAGAAGCATGAAGCCAGTTGGCAAAGGACGTTTCGAAGGACGTCTTTCCGGTCCGCGATCCAAGAATGGTGCTAATGCCAAAGCTCCAAAAGCAAGTCCTGGAACGATGATGGCACCAACCACATTGTATGGGCCGGAAGCGAATTCGTATTTCAGTAATTGATATAAGAACAAGAAATACCAGTCT
Organism: Planococcus sp. APC 3900; assembly: GCF_030407735.1. Classification (NCBI taxonomy): domain Bacteria; kingdom Bacillati; phylum Bacillota; class Bacilli; order Caryophanales; family Caryophanaceae; genus Planococcus; species Planococcus sp. APC 3900. Next base: position 205,091 of record NZ_JASDCT010000005.1, read on the forward strand.
GGCAAAGGAATATAAGCTGTATCAGTCGGATCTGCCTGGCCTTCAAGAGGCGACGGATGTGCGACGGTCAAAAGCAGATAACCGATCAAGAAGACTGCACCAATCATCCATTCTTTCAAAAGGAAGTTCGGCCAGAAAGCTTCTGTTTTACCAGGGTATTCGGAGTAATCTTTAGGAACATTCGGCTTACGGAATTCCATACTCGGAACACGCGAATCCCCTACAAATTTCATCCCTTTTCCGCGATGCATAAGTGTTCCCTCCTTAATAAATCCTTGTTGCAGACTAAATTATAGCGGTCCTGAAATACCCTGTCTTCTGATCATGATAAAGTGAGCAGCTAGCAACCCAAGCAAAGCCGCAGGCAAGAAGAAGACGTGGATAGCGAAGAATCGTGTCAAAGTCTGTGCACCAAGGATTGTTGAATCCCCAGCCAATAGAATCTTGATTGATTCACCGATAACCGGTACAGATGCTGCAATTTCAATCCCAACTTTTGTTGCAAATAGAGCTTTCATATCCCATGGAAGCAAGTAACCTGTGAAACTCAATCCAAGGATAACGCCGAATAGCATAACCCCTACGACCCAGTTCAATTCACGAGGTTTCTTATAAGAACCTGTAAAGAATACCCGCAGTGTATGAAGGAAGATCATAACAACTACAAGTGAAGCTCCCCAGTGGTGCATACCACGCACAATTTCTCCAAAAGCAACTTCGTTTTGAAGATAATAAACCGACTGCCAAGCATTTTCAATATCTGGTACATAATACATCGTTAAGAACATACCGGATAAGATCTGAATCACTGTAATGAAAAATGTAAGTCCCCCAAAACAATAAACAAATGCTGAGAAGTGGTGTGCGGGGTTTACGTGCTCAGGTACTTCATGGTCAGCAATATCACGCCAGATAGGCGTAATGTCTAATCGCTCATCAACCCAATCATATAACTTGTTTAGCACTGGTGTCGTACCCCCTAACTATTAAACTAATGTGTTGTCTCTTACTGCACCGATTGCAACAAAGCCATCCTGGTCTCGTACTTCGTACTCATCCAGTGGCCCAAGCGGCGGTGTTCCTGCGATGTTCTGTCCGTTTTTCTCATAACGGCCTGCGTGGCATGGACAGAAGAATTGTGTCGGGTTTTCTGTGTCGCCCGCCCAGTTCACTGTACAACCTAAATGTTTGCAGACAGGTGAAAGCGCGATTAACTTATCGCCTTCTTTATACACCCAAGCTGAATTCGTTACTTCAGATGTATACCATGCATCAACTTGTTCAAATGCAAAGTCGACACGTACTGGCTCTTCCGTAATATCAGCTACAGCTTGATCAGTTAAAACGAAATCTCCGCCTTCATGTTGCTGAAGTATCGGGTCTACCGCAAAACGAACCATTGGCATCAACATCCCTGCTGCCATAAAGCCACCTACACCAGTTAATGTGTAGCCTAAAAATTGACGTCGTGATACACGATTGTTACTCATCCTTTTCCCCCCTCTAACATTCAAGGTCAGTCCAATGGACATACTCATTCAAATATAATTACTAGGACAACCTAATAATATATCAATCAAATCTTTAGGTCAATATCGCAAAGAGCCTATTCCTGCAGATTGTGAACATTTCATGAATGATGTGACCATTCTTTCATAAATAGCGGCAATACTTGTCTCAACTGGTCTTCCATTACGGATTTCTTAAAAGATTGGTCCATATCTTCGATTGGAATCGCCGGCAGCCATAATACATTTTTTAAACTGTCAATGGTCCGCCATTCGGCATCAGTGGTCAAATAAAACACATGTTTGAACTTTGTCTGCTTTAATTCTTCCGTCAATTCTTCTGCTATCCGCTGGCGATTTGCTATTTTGGCATAAGAAATAGGCGGAAGCAAAAGTATCCGCCCTTTGAATTGTTTCTCCAATAAAGCAGTCAAAGATTGCAGGTATTCAGAAGCACCGGCACTCGACTTCATTCCGGCAGCGCTCATGTCCAACGGAAGAAACGGAATTACAGCCGTATCGACATAATCCTGCTGGTTCAAATATTGATCGATCTCTTTTCCGAAAAAATGCATAAAGCTATTTCACACTCCATCTTTTTTTAAGGTTTTAAATGCCTGGAGCATAGCCGATAGTTCAAAGAACTTTTCGCGGTCGTTGGCATCCAGTGCTTCATCAATTTGCTTATGAATCGTTTCCTCCTGGAAAATCTGCATACTCTCTTCCAGAATCTTTTCAGCGATTAATTGGTCCTGCTCGCTGACAGAGACATTTTTAGGGATATACGGATTTTCTTCCAAAACCGATAAATACAAGGACGGTGGAGGAATGTTCGGGAAATTCAACTGGACGTATAAATCATCATCTGGATTCAGACGCAGATCGTGGAACGATTTTTCTGCATCTGCTGTCATTAGGTTCCCTTTGTAGAAGCGGAACGGGATTTCTTTTGATTCTGTTGAGGACATGACCATTGCACGTGGACAATAATGCGCTTCTTCAACAAAATGGGTTTTTTCAAGCAGTTCTTCGTTGCTCAACATATAATTAAGAATCCAAATGCATTCGCGTCTTTTCATTTTGTACGATTGCAGAAACCAACGGACGAATTGCTTTTTTTCACCTATCGATACTGAAGCGGTCATGAAATTTCCTCCTTTCATTCAAACGATTGCTGCCAGTCGAACCATTCCGGATTTTCCGGTTCCAGGGCCTGCAGCTCTTTAATCATTTCGAGGGCCGCCCCTCTTTTTCCTTCTTCTATGAGAAATAAAGCGTAGTTTTTAAGGAAAGCCGCATCGTCTTTAAATGACGGGTAAGCTTTCTCGTAATAAACTGTCGCCTGCTTGTAATTTTCAGAGCGCTCGTAAGCTTCCGCGATCATCGGGTAAAGGCCAGCCCAGTCATCGCCGCTTTCAATCACCATTTCTGCAAGTTCCAGAACATCTTCATCCATCTCTTCGCCATGGAAGTAAGACACCAAGGTGTAGATGGCTTCCATGTATTCGGGATCCAATGCGATTGCCTGGCGCAGATGGTTGACTCCTTCTTCGGGTTTGCCGAGTTTCATCGCCAGTTTGCCGGCGAACAAGTATAGTTCCTTATCGAATTCATCACGGCTTATGCCTTCAATTATTGCTTTGTATGCAGCATCATAGTCTTCTGACATATTCAGGCTTTGCGCCTTCAGCAAGTAAGCGGAAAAATAATCCGGATCGATATCGATCAATTCATCCAAACGCCGGACAGCCATTTCATACTGGCGTGTCTGGAAGGCAGCAAATGCTGCCCCGAACAGGACATCCGGAGTTGTTTGGTCTTCCAAGGCTTTTTCATAATGAGGCAAAGCTTCTTCATAAGCAGCTCCTGCACTGTATACTTCAGCAAGCCTTTCGGAAAAGTTGACGCCTTCAATCTCAATATTGCGCCCTTCCAATTCCTGATAGATTTTTGCCGATTCCAGGTATCGCCCCGAATCCAGCAGCAACTCGGCTTTCGCCTGTTGCAGGAGCGGTTCGTCCGGCATAAGCTCTATCGCTTCGTTTAAACGGTTTTCAGCGGCTTCCAGCAAGCCCTGCAACTGGAACAAATCCGCCAGTGTCACCAGCGCCTGAGCATAAAGCTCGTCGTCTTTCGGCACTTCCATCAATGCATTCAACGCATCGTCTTCACGGTCAGCGTCGATCAAAAGGTTCGCACGATCAATGATGAGCTGGGCTTCTTCCGGGAAAATGTACTGCAGATGTTCCAACACTTTGATCGCTTCTTCCACAAAACCGATTTCTGCCAGCCATTCCGACAAACCATATTGCTCATCTGGATCTCCCTGCAGCAAATATTTATCCAGCAATGTGTTCAGGAGATTGGGATCTCCTTGCTTAACGGCATTCTGTATCTCTTCAATATTAGACATCCTATCACCTTTTCCTTCACGTTCTTACTCTCATCCTACACGAAATACCCGCTTTATCATAATAAAAAAACTCTCCATCAGGAGAGTCATTTTGTCAGTAAATTCAAATGTTCAAAGAAATTAGGGTAAGAGATCGATATGCATTCCGGATCATCGATTACGACTTCTCCAGATGCAGCCAAAGCACCGATTGCAGCCATCATGCCAAGGCGGTGGTCTCCGTAGGAAGTCATTTCCGCTCCAGTTAGAGCAGTCGGCCCTTGAATGATCATGCCATCTTCTGTTGCTTCGATATCCGCTCCCATTTTTGACAATTCCTTGACGACTGCAGCGATGCGGTCGGTTTCTTTAACCCGGAGTTCTTCTGCGTCTTTAATGACCGTCGTTCCTTCTGCCTGCGTCGCAATCAGAGCAATCAGCGGAATCTCGTCAATCAATCGAGGAATCAGCTCTCCACCGATTTCTGTACCTTTTAACTTGCTGGAATAGACGGTTACGTCCGCAGAACGTTCTCCCTCCGTATCGTTTTCCACCAGCTCGAAAGAGGCGCCCATTTTTTCGATTACATCCAGAATGCCGGTACGTGTCGGATTGATGCCGACATTCTTCAACGTCACTTTGCTGTTTTCTGTAACCAAGGCAGCCCCGATCATGAACGCAGCGGACGAAATGTCGCCAGGCACTTGAACATGGGCAGCCGTCAATTTTTGGCCACCTTCCAACTTGATCAGCTGGTTTTCACGTGTAATCGTCGCTCCGAAATGTTCCAGCATAATTTCAGTGTGATCACGTGAAGCGATCGGCTCGTGAATGACCGTTTTTCCTTCTGCCTTCAATGCAGCCAGCAAGATAGCGGATTTCACTTGCGCACTGGCAACTAGCAACGTGTAGTCAATCGCTTTAAGAGCCGTTCCTTGTACCGCTAGAGGCGTATACTGGCCATCCATACGACCGCGAATGTCTGCACCCATTTCACGCAGTGGATTAATAATGCGCTTCATCGGGCGTTTGGCGATCGACTCATCACCGGCAAGCACAGAATGAAATGAAGTTCCCGCCAACAGCCCAAGCATCAAGCGCGTCGTAGTTCCAGAGTTCCCGGTATCCAGCACTTCAGAAGGCTCTTTCCACGAATCTTCGCCTTCACTCTGGATTGTCACGACTTCATCCGAAATGTCAATTTTCACTCCCAGCTTTTGAAAGCAGGAAATGGTGCTTAAACAATCATCTCCCATCAGGAAGCCTTTCACTGTGGTGGTACCCGAAGCCATAGAACCGAACATGATGGCGCGGTGGGAGATGGATTTGTCCCCGGGCACTTGAATGCTGCCTGTCAGGGAAGGTTTTTTATATGCTAACGATAATGCCATGGGCGTATCCGTCCTTTCAGGAAATATACGAATCGTAAACTGTCCGTGCCGAAATGCATTTTTGTGCACGGGCACGGTCTTCCGCTGTCTGGAAACTGATGACGAGAATACCGAATACGTCTTCACGTGTTTCCAAAATCCGCAGATTGACGATGCTGATCTGTTCTTCAGCCAGGTAACCCGTCAATTCTGAAATGCTTCCCGGAACATCGGGGATATCAATATACAAATCAAATACAGAAAACATGGCACCATGCCCCGCTATCGGCAATTCATCACGAACCGTTTTGGCATGCGAAAAGAATTGTTGAATCGGTTCAGGATCATTTTTCACGAGCATATCCTTTAGTTGATCCATCTGTTCCATCCAATTGTTCAATTGCTGGACGATCATGGTGTTGTTTTGTGTGGTGATATCGCGCCACATTTCCGGATTCGATGAAGCAATCCTTGTTGTATCACGGAACCCACCGGCAGCCAATTGCCGTGCAAAAGGAAATTTTTCCTCCTGATCCAATTGATGCACTAAAGAAGCAGCAATCAAATGGGGGAAGTGGCTGACAATGGCTGTCATGTGGTCGTGTTCTTCTGCTGACAGCACTTCGATTTTTGCTTTTGTGGCAACCAATAGGCCTTTCAATAGCTGGAGGCTCTTGCCATCAGCTTTATCCCCGGGCGTCAGGATGTAGAAGGCATTTTCAAATAAGACATCCTTGGCTGCTTCTACACCGCTTTTATGTGAACCCGCCATTGGATGGCCGCCAATAAAGACATGATCCAGATTTTTAGCTGATTCCATGATTTGGATTTTCGTGCTGCCAGTATCCGTCAAAATAACGTCTTTTTTCAAATCCCAGTATTTGCTTTGTTCCATCAACTTGATTGTGGCACCGACCGGCGTAGCAAAAACAATAACGTCCGCTTCAGAAGCAGCCTGTTCAAGAGATGGCGGAGAACTATGTATAATGCCCATTTTAAAAGCTTTTCTAGCCGTTAAAGCGTCGGCATCGTATCCTGCCACATGGACATCGCTGTTGCGCTGCAGTGCTTTAGCCAACGATCCGCCAATCAAGCCCAGGCCGATGATCAAAATATGTGTTGTCACGTGGAACTCACCTGGCTTTTAGCCGTCAAATCCGGACGCAATTTTGTTGCTTCATTTAAATAAACATGATGGATTTCCTTTTGGCTTAACTCTGTATTGACATGCATCATGACTCGGATGCATAAAGGCATGCTGCCTGGAACATCCATTTCATGTGTGCACATGACCGGCACAAAATTCCACTCATCAATGGTGCGTACAGCTTTAGCAGGAAAAGCAGATGAAATATCTGTCGTAGTCGAAATGATCACAGAAGCAACGTGGTCAGGTTCGATTTTGTTTTCCCTCGCCATTTCCAGCACCAGGCGTCTGGTTTCTTGCAGGACTTCCTCCGGCTGGTCTGCCGAAACTGTGATTGCTCCTCTTACTCCACGTATCATCAAATCACCTCTTCTATCTGTAGGATTAATTTTTCATAGGCGGATCTTGCCCGCTGCTCCTCCACTTTTTCCACAAACGGCATTCCCGTCTGTTTAAGGAGAACAAAATTCAATATCCCCTGTGAAGACTTTTTGTCTTTTTTCATGTAAGGCAATAACGCATCAAATCGGATGTCCTTTACTATATGAAGCGGATAGCCGTTTTCATGTGCCCATCGGATGTAGTCATCCAATTTTTCGTGCTCGGACAATAACAAGACATAGGACATGCCCAGAACCACAGCTTCTCCGTGGGTGATATTGCCATAACCCAAATGGCCTTCTAGAGCATGTGCCAGCGTATGGCCGAAGTTGAGGTATTTCCGGACGCCGCCTTCAAATTCATCTTCTTCGACAATAGCCGCTTTCACAGCAATGCCTTTTTCCAGGTGTTGGTTCAATTCTTCCTGAGCCATATCTTTGAAGTCACGGATAGCCAAAAGCTCCTCCAACCATGTTCCATTGGAGATAAAAGCATGTTTGATCACTTCAGCCATGCCGGACCGCACTTCACCGGGAGGCAAGGTTTCGAGCAGCTTGCTGTCATATAAAACAGCTTTCGGCTGGTAGAACGTCCCGATCATGTTTTTGCCGAGTTCATGGTTGATGGCAGTTTTTCCGCCTACCGCACTGTCATGGGCCAAAATGGTGGTGGGGAGTTGGATGAATGGAATCCCCCGCATGAATGTCGAAGCGACAAAACCGGCCACGTCGCCTGTTGCGCCTCCTCCAAATGCCAAGAGCAATGAATTTCTCGAACAATTTTCGGATAAGAGGAAACTATGGCAAGCCATGAAGGTTTCGATGGATTTTGCGGCTTCACCGGACGGCACCGTCAACACACGGACATCCCACTCTTTCAAAAAATCCAATAGATACTGCAAATGCAGTTCCGCCACCTGTTCATCCGCTATGACCACAATGCGGTCTGCTGCATCCAGCAAAGGGCGGTATTCATCGGCAAACAACCCGAATGCTCCTGCTCCGATATGGACTGTATAAGGATGGTCAGCTTCGACCCGCAATTGCTTCATGCTTAAAACTCCTTCGTATAATTCATGTAATTTTTCAAGTTATCGATCAGGCGCGGCATTTGGTCTGCATCAAATTGATCCAGTAAAGCGTTCGCCACTTCCCACGCTACAACGTGTTCAGCAACGATGGAAGCTGCCGGAACGGCACAGCTGTCCGAGCGTTCAATGCTTGCCTGGAACGGTTCTTTTGTTTCAATATCGACACTATTCAATGGTTTGTATAAAGTCGGGATCGGTTTCATGACGCCTCTGACGATAATCGGCATCCCGGTCGTCATACCGCCTTCGAATCCACCCAGGTTATTGGTTTTACGCGTATAGCCATTTTCTTCATCCCATAGGATTTCGTCATGCACTTCGCTGCCGGGTTTTCTTGCCATTTCAAAGCCTAAGCCAAATTCCACCCCTTTAAAAGCATTGATGCTCATGATGGCCGCGGCCAGTTTTGCATCCAGCTTGCGGTCGTAATGCACATAGCTGCCGATTCCGGCCGGCATACCTTCTACAATCACTTCTACTGTCCCGCCGATGGAATCGCCGTTCTTTTTGGTTTGGTCAATCAAATCCGTCATCTGTTTTGTAACGGAAGGATCCGCACAATACACCGCATCATTTTCAACGATGTCACGGATTTCATCTGCCGACTTTCCAAGATAGCTTTCCGGATTCACTTTAATTCCGCCAATTTCTGTTACGTGCGAGACGATTTTAATGCCCAGTTCAGCAAGCAATTGCTTCGCTACTGCACCAACTGCCACACGGACAGTCGTTTCGCGCGCTGACGACCGCTCCAGGACGTTCCGGAGATCCCGGTGGCCATACTTCATGCCACCGTTCAAATCAGCGTGGCCGGGACGTGGGCGCGTGATTTGGCGCTTTACTTCTTCTGTATCTTCAATTGGTTCAATCCCCATGATGGAAGTCCAATGTTTCCAATCGTCATTTTTGACGACTAAAGCGACAGGAGAGCCCAATGTCTTGCCGTGTCGAACGCCGGAAACGATCTCCACCGTATCCTTCTCGATCTGCATCCGTCTTCCGCGGCCATGTCCGCCTTGGCGTCTTTTCAATTCTTTATTGACCATCTCCGCCGTCAAAGGCAATTGCGCCGGCAACCCCTCTATGATGGCAGTCAATTGCGGACCGTGTGATTCTCCTGCTGTTAAATAACGCATTTACGCTTTCTCCCTTCAACGTGCTAAAGTATTTATGTATCACTATACCATAAGGCATTTCTTCAATTCTATATGAAATTCAGATAAAGTGAAACTTCAATCAATTGAGAATTTTTACCTTCATGAATTGTTCATTTCAACCAATTAAAAAAATAGAGCCAACCCAAACCAGGCCGGCTCTATCATCAAATAAAAAAAGCAGCTAGGCTGCTTTTAACAGGTTGGATTAGTTAACCCAGCTGTTGATTGTTTTTTCGTATGAAACCAATTCTTCTTCTTTGAAGAACAAGCCGATTTCACGTTCTGCGCTTTCAGCAGAATCTGAACCGTGAATCATGTTTTTGCCGACAGTAACTGCGAAGTCTCCGCGGATTGTTCCTGGAGCCGCATCTTTAGGGTTTGTAGCGCCCATCATCTGACGTGCAGTCAAAATCACGTTTTCGCCTTCCCAAACCATTGCGAATACAGGACCTGAAGTGATGAATTCAACCAATTCTCCGAAGAATGGGCGTTCTTTGTGTTCGCCGTAATGCTCTTCAGCCAATTCAGTAGGGATCTGCATCAATTTAGCACCAGCCAAATGATATCCTTTTTTCTCGAAACGTGCGACGATTTCTCCGATTACGTTGCGTTGAACGCCATCTGGTTTAACCATTAAAAATGTTTTTTCCAATGTAAACACTCCTCTATTAAAAGCTCGGGCTTTTTGCCCACCTTAAAAAATACTATCATTGTCGGCTCATTTGTCAACCAGCAACTTAAAAATTGCGCTTGCCGATGAAATACGCGATTTTGCGCATGGTCTTCACCGCTTTCCCTTTAGGCAAAAAGGAAAGTTCCCGCAAGGCTTTCTCCAAATAACGGTCACTCATGGCCTTCGCTTCTTCAATGGCAGAGCTGCTGCGAATCGTATCGACAATCATCAGCCGATCTTCATTGCTGAGCTCCTTATTGAGGTTAGCTTTCAGCATGGCATAGATTTCCGTATCTTTTCGTGCGCATAAAATCGGCAAAGTGATATTGCCTTGTATAAAGTCACTGCCAGCCGGTTTCCCCAACTCTTCATCCGTTGAAGTGAAATCAAGGATGTCATCGATAATCTGGAACGACATGCCAATAAAGTAACCAAAGCGGCGCAAATGCGCTGCGGTCTTTTCATCCGTACCTGACACCAATGCCCCTAATTCACAGCTTGATGAAATGAGTAGGGCTGTCTTCCGTTTGATACGCCGAAAATAATCCCGCAAGTTTTGATCAAGCTTGTACTTATCCTTGATCTGAATAATCTCACCCCGGCAAACTTCAATGAGCGTTTTAGAAAGAATCTCATGGATGCGAGGCGATTCAATTTCCGTAATTCGTTCCAATGCACGTGCCAGTATGAAATCACCTGTATACATCGCAACACTGTTGTTCCACTGTGCCTTGACGGTCGGGCGCCCTCTTCGGATCTCCGATTCGTCTATAACGTCATCATGGACCAAAGAAGCCATGTGAATCAGCTCGAGCGGCACAGCTACGCGTTTCATGACGTCTATATTGTAATCGCCAAATTTTCCTGCAAGCAAAACAAAAACAGGTCGGATTCTTTTCCCTCCGGCCTGCAATAAATGAAGAGATGCATCATTTAATAGGAGAGACTCGGAATCCACTGCCTGTTCCAATTCCTTTTCGATCATTTCCAGTTCCGGTCCAAGGTCGGAATAGAGCAATTTCAACTTCATCTTTTCCACTAAAATCCTTCTCCCGCTAATTTACTTTTTTATACCTAGGTGGAGGGCTGCGGCGCCTCCGGTGTAAGGCTTGTATTTCACTTTTTCAAACCCGACTTCTGTAAACAACTTCGCCAATTGTTTCATGCCTGGGAATGTTTTTGCCGATTCCTGCAACCATGAATACTCTTTGTAACTTTTAGCAAAAAGCTTACCGAAAACCGGCATGATGAACCGGAAATAAATTCTGAAAAACGGTTTGAACACGATGTTTTGCGGTTGCGATGTTTCTAGGCATGCAATCATCCCACCCGGTTTCAGCACACGATGCATTTCGGAAAGGACTTGTCGGTAATCCGGAACATTCCGCAAACCAAAGCCGATTGTCGCAAAATCAAATGAATTATCAGGATATGGCAAAGACATCGCATTTCCTTGGATCAACTTGATCTGAGGCATATCCTTGGTCTTCTCATGTCCGACATTCAGCATATTCTGGCTGAAATCCAGCCCTACCACTTGTCCTGTTTCACCGACTGCTTTACCAAGTGCAATAGTCCAATCAGCCGTTCCGCAACATACGTCAATGGCAGCGGCACCTTTAGGAACCTGCATTTTGTACATGGTATCTTCACGCCATTTGTTGTGTTGTTGAAAGCTGATGACCGAATTCATTTGGTCATAGTTCTCGGATATTTTTTCAAATACTTCGTGGACTCTTTGTTCTTTCGTTTTAGGCATATCAGTCATCCTTCTCGGGTCAGCTGCTCAGCTCTATGCTGGTGCGGGGTTATTTGATGGAGCAAATATTTTTCCAGTTCATAATCCAACGAACAGTCAGCAATGGACGTCAAAATTTTCCCATGGAGACTGTCCAGTTTTTCCAGCAGCCAATGCTCTGTATAGATTTCGTGAACAAAACTGGTATTCAATTCGCGCAATGCATGCGAATAGTTTTTAGACTGCAGCCGCTGCAATTCATCAGCGTAGCGGATATAAAGCAATGCTTGCTTAGCAAGCGTTTCGTATTCGGTAAAACCATAAAATCGATAAAATGACATTAAAAGTTCTGTTTCAATAATGCTGATGGCATCTTCCACTTCCTCCAGCGGACGAACAACTCCTTCAAAAAAGGATGTTTTCTTTTCGCTCACTTGGATGATAGCTGAAGCCAATCGCTGGACCATCGCAATATTTTTCGTATTGACCAGCATCTGGTAATAAATGCCGCTGTATAAATCTCCAGCCAACACCGTTAGCTGCTGCTCTTTGATAATTGGAGCATCTTCCCTTACTTGATCATGGGCATGCAAAGCGGCATAAACGATGGAAACTGTCTTTGCTGAGGCTTCAATTTCAGGCGACCACTCTTTTCCGTCAAAAAAAGGCAGTAGCAAAAAAAACAAACGCGATTCTTTTACCGATGGACCTTCTGTATATTGATCGAGTGTCCGCTGGCGCACAGCGTCCAAGACTTCAATCCCCATGGAAATAATTTTCGATTGTATTTGGTGTCCATTCATACTGCTTGCTCCATTCATGATTTAGCCATACTACAATAGTATATCACAGGCAAAGCCTTGCCTTCATCCAATATCGTTTATTTTTTAGCGTCACTTTCAACGATACCATGGGCAGAATGAATTTCCGCTTTGCCGCGGATTTTCATAGCTGAAGTATGCTCCGTAAATTGAGCAATCATCACTTCGCCTTTATCCAATTTTTCAGTATGGTGAAATTTTGTGTCATTACCGCGTGTCAGTCCGATTACGTTCACGCCATCTTCTTGGGCGCGAATTACAATGTATTCCGTTTGAGCCATGTCTGCACCTGCTTTTCCAATTTAATTCATATTAATGTATGTGATTACTTCTGAACGCTTTATGTCGTCCGTTTCTAAAATGCCGCGTGCAACAGCGGTGACCGTCTTGGATCCCGGCTTCTTAATGCCTCTCATAGTCATGCACATATGTTCTGCTTCAATCATGACGTATACGCCATGCGGGTTTAAGGTTTCCATCAGAGAGTCTGCAATCGTCGAAGTAATGCGTTCCTGCAGCTGCGGGCGTTTAGCGACCGTCTCCACAGCACGAGCCAGTTTGCTTAATCCTGTCACGATTCCGTCGCGAGGAATATAGGCGATATGTGCCTTTCCGAAAAACGGAACAAGATGATGTTCGCACATCGAGTAGAAAGGAATATCTTTAACGAGCACGAGTTCTTCGTGGCCTTCATGAAAAACTGTTTTAAAATATTCTCTTGGATCTTCTTTTAATCCAGAAAATACTTCGGCGTACATCTTAGCTACCCTTTTAGGCGTATCCTGTAATCCTTCTCGGCTTACGTCTTCCCCAACTGCTTCCAAAATCATCGAGACAGCTTTTTCAATTTTATCTAGGTCTACTGTTTGTGCTTTCATATCTATCATTCTGTTTCCTCCTGTTGAAGACGAATCGGTTATTTTTTTGGCAGCAGGATGGCTAACCGGTGGATTTTCTTTGTATGTCAGCAATCTCCACTTGTATGTGCATATTTCTCATTGTACAGCTCCGGCGGCCCGCAGGATGTGGGTCAGGTAACCGTTGCGGCAGGAAACCGCGGTTTTAGGTTACCTTCCTTAGCCGCCTCCGCTTTTCTCACCGTCTAGCTTCGGCGGCCTGCACCTCGGGTCATAAGCCACTCTGGCTGTGCGGCAAAGTACGCCGCTTCGCCAGATCGTCTTATGCCTGTCGGAGCAGAACGGCCGCCTCCGCTTTTCTCACTGTCTAGCTTCGGCGATCAAACCCTCGGGGTCATAAGCCGTTCCGCCTGTGTGGCAAAGTGCGCCACTTCGGCGGCCCGTCTTATGCCCGTCGGGTTTTGCTCGATCGCCTCCGCTTTTCTCACTGTCTAGCGTCAGGAGCCAGACCCTCGGGGTCATAAGTCAGCCCAGCTGTGCGGCAAAAAACGCCACTCTGCCGGTCTGCCTTATGCCTGTCGGGTCTTAACGGCTCCTTCCGCTTTTCTCACATGAATCGTAGCATACGCACAGGTGTTTCGCAAAATTGTTGACTCAAAAAAAGAATGACTTTTGCAAGATTGTGTCTCGCAAAAGTCATCCTATGTACAGAGGCTAAAGCTTACTTCACTGCGTCTTTAAGCGCTTTACCTGGCTTAAATGCAGGAACTTTGCTTGCAGCGATCTCAATTTCAGCACCAGTTTGTGGGTTACGTCCTTTGCGGGCCGCGCGTTCGCGTACTTCAAAGTTACCGAATCCGATCAACTGTACTTTTTCACCCTTAGTAAGAGCGTCTTGAATCGTCTCAAATGCAGCGTCAACTGCTTTGGCAGCGTCTTTACGAGAAAGTTCAGCTGCTTCAGCAACAGAGTTCACTAATTCTGTTTTGTTCATGCTATTCACCTCCTCTCAAAGGGGATGCAACCATCAATCCTGTAAAAAGAGTATCACATCGAAAATCGCATAGCAACAACAAACAGCCTGCTTTTTCAATAAAACCCCCAAATACTAACAAAATTTTCTAAAAAGGGGTCATTTCTATTAAAAACGCGTCATATCAATGTTTTTTACTCGGTTAAGAATACCGGTTCGTTGTCTTCATTTATAGTGTACGGAAGTGAATAAGCTGGCACCACTGCATGGTCTTCGTACAGAATAAAGCGAATGTCTTGACCGGCTTCCAGCTCCCCTTCATATTCCTGAAGAGCTGAATAGAGATCCATCGAGTAATCAATATAGACATCTCCGCTGCCCGTAATGACCATCGGCAAATTACGGCCACTGTATGGGCTGACTACTGTCGGTTCTTCCGAGAACCCCATCGCATCGTGATTGAACTTATAAACATTGTCTGCAAGGATTTCAGAAATCGGCGCTTTTCCGCCGTTTGCACTTTTCCGCACATTCACGGATCTGATTGCTTCTGCCGCCTGCAAATCCACAAGTTTTACGGTTGGATTCTCTTCTACATCCATCAGGACATATTGAAAAATGCCGCCCGTTTCAAATGCGTTAGTCGGGACCTCTGCTGTATAATCCGGTACGATTTTCGAAAAATCGATCGGGTACTTAATATATTGGTCCACTTCCATATCCCGAGTTTTGATCGGCAACAAGCCGCCTGATGCACCTCTGTATTGATTTACTGCATTTTGTACGGTAATCAATTGATCCTCATAAGGAATCTGGTTCTCCGCTCTCTCACTTTGCGGATATCCGCAGGCCGTCAAAAAGACGGTAATGAGCAAAAGCAGAATAAACATTGTCGGTTTTTTCATTTTCCTCACCTCAAGCGCCGCCTGTAGGGCCGCTGAATACTATGAATATCATGATAAAGAATCCAAGAATCAGCAAAATGTAAGCAACTAGCGCAAAAATAAATTTAAGGATGCCATTTTTTAACTTGTATCTGCTCAAGTAGATAAAACCCATCGAAATCATCAAAAAAGCAATTCCGGCAAACGATACCCACATTTTATCTAACGCACTCATAAATGCCCGCCTTTCATACTGTTTCAGTCAATAGTATAGCATAAAAAAAGAAGAGGCTGCAGCTTGCACCCTCTTCTTTTGTGACAATTAAAGCAAGTTGATCAAATCTTCCATTTCGTTCTTCTTCATGCGGCCCATCAGCTTTTCAACAGCGTCATCGGTCGACACATTATCGAATAGAACGGCATAAAGTGCAGACGTAATCGGCATCGGAACGTCATAAGCTTTTGATAATTGATACGCTGCTTTCGTCGTCCGTATCCCTTCGACAACCATGCCCATTTCTTCCAGCACTTCGTCCAATGATTTTCCTTTGCCAAGCATGTTTCCTGCCCGCCAGTTACGTGAATGCACACTGGTGCAAGTCACGATCAAATCACCCACACCGGTCAAACCGGAGAAAGTTAACGGAGTTGCACCCATCTTCACACCGAGACGTGCAATTTCAGCCAGCCCCCGCGTCATGATAGCAGCTTTGGCGTTGTCGCCGTAGCCCAAGCCGTCTGTGATTCCAACAGCCAGAGCAATGATGTTCTTCAAGGCTCCGCCGATTTCCACACCGATTACATCGGTATTCGTATACACACGGAAATAATGGTTCATGAACAGATCCTGAATGCGGTTGGCTGCTTCTGTGTTCGCACAGGCAGCCGTTACAGTCGTTGGATGCTCTTGCACTACTTCTTCCGCATGGCTGGGTCCGGACAGGACGACAACATCTTCAATCCATTGCTCCGGAATTTCTTCACGAATCATTTCGCTGATCCGTTTTAAGGAATCCGGTTCGATTCCTTTAGAAACATGGACGAACAGAATTTTCCGATTCAGACTTTTTTTAATGTCCTGGCAGACTTCACGGATGGCTTTGGTCGGAACAGCCAATACATAAATATCTCCATGCTCAACAGCTTCTGATAAATCGCTGGTTGCTTTCAGATTTTCCGGTAGCTGTGTATCTTTCAAATAGCGTTTATTGGTATGCTGGTTAATTTCGTCTGCTTGCTCCTGACGATGTGTCCAGAGCAATAGATTGTGGTTGTTTTGAGCAAGTACATAACTCAACGCAGTTCCCCAGCTTCCTGCTCCAAAAACAGAAACTTTTTCCATAAGATTAAACCACCTTTTTACCTTAAGTACGCGCTCTCGTGATAAGACGAAGCGGAGTTCCTTCAAAATCGAAACTCTCACGAATCCGGTTTTGCAAGAAGCGTTCATAACTGAAGTGCATCATTTCCGGCTCGTTGACAAAGACAACGAATGTCGGAGGCTTGATGGCCACTTGGGTTGCATAATAAACACGCAGACGACGGCCTTTGTCTGATGGTGCCGGGTTCATGGCTACTGCGTCTTCGATCACTTCGTTCAAAATACTCGATTGGATTCGTCTTGAATGGTTGTCATTGACTTTATTGACAATTTCCAAAATATTATGGACGCGCTTGCCGCTGATTGCCGACACAAACATAATCGGTGCATAATCCAGGAACAGGAAATGCTCACGGATTTTGCGTGTCATGACATTCATGGTTTTTTCATCTTTTTCAACAGCATCCCATTTGTTGACAATGATAATGACTGCTTTGCCGGCTTCATGTGCATAACCGGCGATTTTTTTGTCCTGCTCCTGAATGCCTTCTTCTGCGTTCAAGACCACTAAAACAACATCTGAGCGTTCGATTGCACGCAAAGCGCGCAATACACTGTACTTCTCAGTTGTTTCATAAACTTTCCCTTTTTTGCGCATTCCCGCCGTGTCGATAATGACATACGGCTGATCATTGTATTCATATTGCGTATCGATAGCGTCGCGTGTCGTTCCCGCGACTTCGCTCACAATAACGCGTTCTTCCCCTAAAAATGAGTTTACAAGAGAAGATTTGCCGACGTTCGGACGGCCGATCAATGAGAATTTGATGACATCATCCGGATACTCCTCATCGTCTTCGGTCGGAAAGTTTTTGGCCACTTCGTCCAAAAGATCCCCTAGACCCAATCCGTGAGATCCTGAAAGAGGAAAAGGCTCGCCCATTCCCAATGTGTAAAAATCATAGATCAGGTGGCGCATATCGGGATTGTCGATTTTATTGACGGCCAGAATGACCGGTTTTTTTGTACGATAAAGAATTTTGGCTACTTGTTCATCCTGCGTTGTGACGCCATCACGCCCATTGACAAGGAAAATGATGACATCCGCTTCGTCCATGGCAATTTCTGCCTGTTGACGGATTTGTTCAAGGAATGGCTCGTCACGAAGATCGATGCCTCCCGTATCTATAATATTAAATTCATGTGTCAGCCAATCTGCCGAGCTGTAAATACGGTCACGCGTTACTCCTGGAATATCTTCCACTATGGAAACCCGTTCTCCTACCACGCGATTAAAAATCGTGGACTTACCAACGTTCGGCCGGCCAACTATTGCTACTACCGGTTTTGACATATAAAATTCATCCTTCCACTTCTGATATGCCTATTATACACGAAAAAGGCGATGGCATCAGTTAAATGTCCATCCCCTTTAAATGTGTAATATTCAGTTTTTCTTCGGGTTTGCATAAGAAGCCGGACTAAAGCCTCTGGCACTGAGATACTGCGCCAATTCTCCCGAAATGACCGCAGGACATTTCTGCAGATCCGTCAGGTTTTCAGCTCCGAGAGCCGTCATCATCATCGCTAAGTCTTCATGCAGCGCTTCTATCTCTTCGATCAGCTGCTTTTCGCCTTCTTGCATGGCTGTCTTCAAAAAAGAGCCTGCCAAGCCGACAGCATCCGCACCCAATAAAAAAGCTTTGATCATGTCCTGGGCATCCTGTATGCCACCAGATGCGAGAACCGTCTTTTTAAAGACGCTCTTCACTTCCACAATTGCAGCGGCTGTCGGAATTCCCCAATCTTCAAAATAGGCCAGCTTTCTTCTGCGGCGTTCGTTTTCAATCGAGGCGAAATTCGTGCCGCCAAAGCCACTGACATCAATAGCTGCAACTTCAGTTCCCGCTAATTTTTCAGCCGCTTCCCGGGACATTCCAAAACCTGTTTCCTTAACAATCACCGGGACTTGGAGTTGTTCAGCGATTGCCTGTATGCGGTCGAATGCCCCACGGAAATCACGATCCCCTTCAGGCATCGTCAATTCCTGCACCACATTCAAGTGGATTTGCAGGGCATTGGCTTCGATCATCTCGACTGCTTCCTGTGCCTGCTGGACCGTTGCTTCGCTTCCGAGATTGGCAAATAGGATGCCATGCGGATTTTCTTTCCGCACGATGGCATAAGATTCCCGCTCATTACGGTCTTTAAGTGCCGACATTTGTGATCCGACCGCCATGGCTGCTCCCGTCTCTTGGGCAACTCGCGCAAGCAGGCCATTCAACTGTTCAGTATCTCTGCCTCCGCCACCTGTCATGGCATTAATAAAAACAGGTGATTTCAAGTTCAAATCACCTGTTTTCGGTTTTATGCTGATACTTGATACCGCGCTATCCGGTAAAGCCTGATGCACGAAACGAATATCATTGAACATGTTTTTTTTACTTTGTCCTGTGGATAAAGCATATTGTATATGATCCATTTTACGCTGAGCTCTCGACATATTATTCAGATTTAAAGCCTTTCAGTTTATCACCGATTACATCACTGATCGAGAATCCGGTCGATTCTTCAGGCATGTCGTACTCAGAAAAATCCTGGCCGCTTTCTTTTTCCAGCAATTCTTTGATGCTGAGGGACAAACGTTTGTCTGCTTTGTTGACTTCCAACACTTTGACCTGAACTTCTTGGCCTTCTGTCAGCACCTCATTCGGTGTTGCGATATGCTTATGGGCGATTTGAGAAATATGGACCAGCCCTTCAACTCCAGGCAATACTTCCACAAATGCACCATAGCTGACCAAGCGCTTAACTGTTCCGGCATGAACAGAACCTTTCGGCGCTTTTTCATCGATGGAATCCCATGGCCCTGGCAAGGTATCTTTAATGGACAAGGAAATACGTTCTGAATCACGGTCGACAGACAGCACTTTGACAGTCACTTCCTGCCCTTCCGTTACAACATCAGATACCTTTTCTACATGCTCATGCGACAGCTGCGAGATATGGACCAAACCGTCCACTCCTCCGATATCGACAAAAGCACCGAAGGAAGCAATCCGTTGAACTTTCCCTTTCAGCTCGTCGCCAGCGTGAATGTGTTCCATTACCTGCTCTTTCTGGGATTCTTTTTCCTTTTCGACCACCGCTCGGTGAGAAAGAATCAGGCGATTGTTTTCTTTTTCCATTTCTACAATCTTGAAAGTCAGCACTTTGCCTTTGTAGTCCTCGAAAGACTCAACAAAGTAGTCTTCCACTAAAGAAGCCGGTACGAATCCGCGCACGCCCAAATCGACTACCAAACCGCCTTTCACAACGTCTTTCACTTCAGCTTCGATAATCTCACCAGATTCAAACTTTTTCTCCAATTCGTCCCATGCCTGTTCGGCATCGACTTTGCGTTTGGATAAAACAAAATTTTCATCTTCCACTTTCGTGATGATCAGATTCAGTTCATCACCGACTTGTACAGAATCCGACGCTTTTTCGATATGCAGGCTCGATAACTCACTAATGGGTATAATGCCATCAAAAGGTGCCCCTTCAATTGTTACGGTTACTGCCTTTTCTTCTATTTTTGCCACTATCCCCTTCACGCGATCTCCTGTTTGGAAGTCACGGTTTTCCATCATGTTCGTTTCCTCTGACATAAGTAGCCCTCCTTCACAAACTATCCACCTTCTATTTTATTCGAATTCTCTAATAAAAACAAAAATTATCACTTATTCTCAGCATAGTTGTCCAGAATCTTCTGGATGCTTGCCATTATGGCTTCGGTTACCTCATCTACCGATGCTTTTCGTTCACGGAACGGCTGCATTAGAATCGGCTCACCGTACACCACTCTTACTTTGCGAAACGCTTTATAAGGTCCGATGATTGCACAAGGCATTACATCCGCATTGCCTCGCAGCGCAAAAAAACCTGCACCGCTCAGCCCTTTTTTTAGGACGCCGTCAGTTGAACGGGTTCCTTCAGGAAACAGTCCGACAACTTCGCCGCTTTTTAGGATCTTTAAAGCAGTCCGGAGCGCTTCGCGGTCACTCATCCCACGTTTTACAGGAAAGGCATTGACTTTCGGAAGGATCGGTCCGAGGATCGGCGCTTTAAACAGTTCCTCTTTTGCCATAAAATGAACGGTTCTTGGTGCAGTCATTCCGACAACAGGCGGATCGAGCGCGTGAATATGATTGGAACATAAAAGAATGCCGCCTTCTTTCGGAAAATTTTCAGCTCCGATGACTTCGAAACGATATAAAGGGCTTAATACGGTTTTTACCAAACCTTTGCCAAGTGCATATAAATTCACTTTACACCAACCTCTCTTCAGCCAGTTTCAATATTTTCTGTGCCGCCTGATCAATCGTCAAAGCGGTTGTATCGAGATAAATGGCGTCATCCGCCTGACGAAGCGGAGCAACTTCACGTTCGCTGTCCATTTTATCCCGTTTGGCAATTTCAGCCTGAAGCTCTTCTAGCGGAGTCAGGATATCTCTTTTCTTATTTTCTTCAAATCTTCTTCTCGCACGTTCTTCTACGGATGCCGACATAAACACTTTCAGCGCAGCGTGTGGAAGGACATGTGTTCCGATATCCCGGCCATCCATAACCACTCCGCGCGCTTCAGCCAATTGCTGTTGGAGCTCTACCATACGCAACCGGACCAATTCATGTGCAGCCATCTCTGAAACAGCCTTTGTCACATGCTGAGAACGGATTGCTTCTGTTACATCTTTTTTATCCAAAAAAACCAATTGGCCATCTTCTGACGGCTGCAGATCAATTTCCGTTTCTGCCAATAATTTGCCTGCCTCTGTATTGCTGGCCATATTAATGCCTTCATTTAATGCTTTTAATGTGATAGCTCGGTACATTGCACCCGTATCGATGTAAACATAACCCAGCTTTTCGGCCACGATTTTTGCAATCGTGCTTTTGCCCGCAGCTGCCGGTCCATCAATTGCTATTTGTATCGGTTTCGTCAAAATAGTCACCTCATCATATGTATTCATCATATTTTACCATAAGAAATGCACCAGCGCCCGGGCTGAACTTAACTCCAAACATAAAATGATCGGCTGAAAGCAAAATTTCTCCAACAAAAAAAAGCCTTTAAGATCGAGGCTTTTCTTCGGGTATTTATTTCAGTTCGCTGGATTGCATCGATGAATTGCGGTCATGGTAATGCGATAAAGAAAGCAAATGCGCCTGTTTGACTTTTTTAAGGCCAAACCACCAGAGAAACAGCATAAATGGAATCGCTCCATACATGATATTATCGTAGACATATAGACTGGTATTATAAGCCATGTGCAGAATCACAGAGCTGAGGAATGCCCAGCCAAGCCAACGCCTGCGCTGGCTGCTTTTCGAGAATTTTGCTTTCCCGAAATAATAACCCATGACAACGCCGAACAAAGCATGGCTGGATACCGGCAAAAATGCCCGCAGAAATGCGGTCTGCAATCCAAATTCCAGTAAATACAAAATGTTTTCCACCGTCGCAAATCCCAGAGAAACACTGGCTCCATAAAGAATCCCGTCATAAGGATCTTCAAAATCGACATGGCGGTATACAGCTATCAATAAAACCAGCCATTTGAAAAATTCTTCGATTACACTGGAAAAAATGACATTTTGGGCAAAGCCGCTGGTAAAAACGCCTTCAGCATCGAATACATATTGGACAAATAGAATTGGAAAAGTCAAAATAGCTCCGTATAAAAAACTTTGAAACAGCAGCTTCGAAGGTTCACTGGCAAATTGATCACGCAAATACAAGTAACTGAACAGGGCTAAACTCGGGGCTATTGCTACAGTTAATAAAATAATCATACGCTATACCCCTTTGTTTGTATTACCTTAATTGTATCATGTTTATTGCCATGATTTTCAGGTTTCCTGAGCTGTCTTTTAAGATTCCCTATCTTTCAAAAGCATTCGCTGGAATGTCCGCATCGGCAGACAATAAGACCGCAAGTTTGATGCGCGCTTTTTTGCTGTCATAGTCACTTCCAAGAATGACACCCCGAGTCAGCAAATCATGCGCGCTTCCCGGATAGCTATAAGCCGGATAAGCATTTCCTTCCTCCGCACTGGTCGTCACTACTACGGGAATCCCTTGTCTGATTGCATGGTCAATCGCTTCCACCATATGCGGTGATACCTGGCCTCTTCCTGCCGCTTCCAAAATAATCCCTTTAGTTGGCCCTGCCACCAACATATCAATCAAGTAACCATCCTGTCCGGAATGGCATTTTATGATATCCACTCTTGGCAATGGACTTTCAACCAAATGGACTTCGTGCATTACAGGTTTCTGGTATACACGTACCGTGTCATTGTCGATGATACCTAAATAACCATGCCCAAACGAATCAAATCCCTGCAGATTGCTGGAATGGACTTTTTTTACGTATTTGCCGCTGTAAATCCGTTCGTTAAAGACTGCCACAGCCCCTATGCCTCTTAAATTATGATCTACAGCCACATAAATGGAATTGCGCAGGTTTGAATAAACATCGGTTCCAACTTCTTCAGGTGAACGTTGAGACCCCGTAACGACAACCGTCCGATCATCGCCGATTGTCAGGTCCAGGAAATAAGCGGTTTCTTCCAATGTATCCGTGCCATGTGTAACGACAACCCCTTCCACTTCCGGATCCTGAAGTTCCCGGAGGATGGCTTCTCTGATTTCCAGCATTTGATCGAATCCGATATGCATGCTCGGCAATTGAAATACGTCAATCACTTTGACTTCTATTTCTTCAGGAAGTTGGCAAAGTTCAGCCAATTCCTTTCCTGAAATCGCTCCGGATTTCAAGAGCCCGTTAGACACCTGCCTGCTGGCAATTGTTCCGCCCGTTGTAATTAGTGAAACTTTCTTTTTCATAAATAAACACCCTTTCTTGTTCACGGTTTATATCCGTTCAAATCAAAACAAAACAAAAAAGAAAGCACATTTAAACTGTGCTTTCTTTTTTTGCAATAGCTTCCGCAATTTGCTGTCCATGAAAGCGCCCATTTTCAATAAAGATTTCATTGGCATTATTGCCTGCCGCAATCACGCCGGCGATATAAAGGTTCTCCACTTCGGTTTCCATTGTTTGCTCATTGAAAGTCGGGCGACCGGAAGCCGGATCAATGGAAATTCCCATCGACTTTAAGAAAGCATGGTCTGGATGATAGCCGATCATGGCAAAGACGAAGTGGTTGGGAATCGTTTCTTTTTGGTCGTTGACAGTCAGTTCCACGCTGGTATCTGTTATTTTGTCGACCATCGAATCAAACAACATGGTGATTTCACCTTTTCTTACCAAACCGTCAAATTCCGGAAGAATCCATGGTTTTATGCTTTTCGAGTAGCTCGTTCCATGATAGGAGACCGTGACGCGGCTGCCTGCTTTATGTAATTCCAGAGCAGCATCGACAGCAGAGTTCTTGCCCCCTATGATTAACACATCCTGATCAAAATAAGGATGGCCTTCTTTGAAATAATGCATCACTTTCGGCAGTTTTGCACCTTCTACATTCAAGGCATTGGGCTGATCGTAATAGCCCGTTGCCGCTATGACATATTTTGCTTGATAATAGCCTTTTGAAGTCTTGACGCTGAACGAACCGTCCTGCTCGTTCCGTTCCACGTGCTCCACGGTCTCAAACGGCTGCACTTTTATGCCGCTCCGTTTTACCACTTCACGATAATAGACCAGTGCCTGATTGCGCTTCGGCTTGCGTCCTTCAATGATGAACGGGACATCGCCTATAGACAGCTTTTCACTTGTGCTGAAAAAGGTTTGATGCGTCGGGTAGTTGAAAATCGCATTAACGATATTGCCTTTTTCAATCACAACCGTCTGCAGTCCGATTTCTTTCAATTCAATGGCGGCCGACAATCCGCATGGGCCGCCTCCAATAATAAGAGCATCTACATATTCCATTCCAAAACATCTCCTGTACTTGATCCTTGTTTAAGCATAATGGATGGATCCACTTTGTGACAAATTTTATTTCAATTTAGGCTTTATGGTCAGCACATGAAATTCGGCTGGAGCTCCCAGACGCAAGTGGAGTGTTGTCGTACCGAATCCATTGCTGATCAACTCCACCCGGTCCTCTTTCACTTTCAGCGAGCCTTTTTTAAATAGTCCGAAAGGGCCAATGCGTATCTGGCCACCGTGAGTATGGCCAGCCAGCAGCAATTCGGCTGAATAAGGCCCTTTGATTTTCCAAAAATCAAAAGGGGTATGGGATACAAACAATACGGTATCACCGACTTCAACAGCTTTAAATGCATTGTCAAAGCCATCAGGTTTGTAAGCGAAATGATCCAGCCCAACCAGTTTCAACCGGCTATTGCCGAATAGCGACACCGATTCGTCATCCAGCACAGTCACACCGTAATGCGCGAAAATTTTTCTGAGTGAAGTTTCATCCACTTCGCGATCATTATTTCCCCATACAAAATAAACAGGTGCGATAGCTGTCAGGTTTTTGATATTTTCAGCGACTCGCTTCAAAGGCACTCCCTTTTCGACTAGATCGCCTCCGATGACAATAAGATCGATCGGAAAATCAATAAGATCAGCTTTAATGGTTCGTCTATGGATATCTGCTATGAAAAGAAGTTGAAATGGATCAAATGGCTTTTCTGAGGCCAGATGGATAGTTTGCTTATTCAGCTTTTCCGCAAAAGCGTTTCGCACCATAAAAAGAAGCAGCGCAAAAGCTGCTAGAGCTAATCGGATAAAATATTTCATCAGGGGATGCGTCCTTCCAAAAAACGAAAAAAACATAAGCGAGGCTTATGCTTTTTCATTTTAGTTTAAAATTAATCTTCTGCGATATCCAAGACACGGAAGCCGGATTTCTCCAGTTCTTTTACAAAACGGTCAATGTTGTCTTTCTTTTCAATTTTCAGGACAATGCGGCGAACCATTTTATTGGTCTCATCAAATGTCACAAGGGAAACAACCGATTCCTTGAACTTTTCGATGATCTCACCAAGGCGGCCGATACGGCCTTCTGATTCTACGGATGTAAATGTGATGCGATAGCCCGGTCTGTCCATGCCAAAAGCACTTTGCAATTGATTGACAACATCAAACCTGGTTACAATCCCCAAAAATTGATGGTCTTCAACAACTGCAATGATCGGGAAATCATTCAATTCCACCAATGCTTTTTCATAAACATCATTGATATTCAAATACACATCTTCATTTACAATGACGTCACGGACCTTAGTGGTTTTGGCAAACTCTTCTTTTGTTTTTCCGGAATGGAAAAATGCGCGATAGGCATAATACCAAGTGAAGATCCCTTTGTACTCGGTTCCCTCCACTACAGGCAATGCATCAATTGTGTATTTTTCCAGCAACTCAAAACCTACTTGTACGGAATCATCCAACTGCACAGTATGGCATTTTTCTCTTTTGACCATTACGCTTTTTACAAACATCTGCTCGCCTCACTTCTATAATCTATAAACATCTATTCCCTTTTCGGAAGTTTATTAATCAGCCGAATTTGCTTATGGCAGAATCAATGTCTGGCCAGGGCTGATGCTGTTTGAACTCAAGCCATTAGCCTGTTTGATCTTTTCGACTGCCGCAGCGGCTCCTGCAGCACCGTAATTATTGACGGCGATGCGGTAAAGCGTTTCACTGGACTGGACCACGTAAGTTTTGCCGTTTGCGCTTGGCACTTCTTCTTTTTTATCCGCTTCAGCTTTTGCTTCCGCTTCTTTTTTCGCCTGGGCTTCAGCAGCAGCTTTCGCTTCTGCCTCTTTTTTCGCTTGAGCATCAGCAACGGCTTTCGCTTCTGCATCCGCCTTCGCTTTGGCCTCTGCTTCAGCTTTTTCCTTCGCTTGTGCATCGGCTATTGCCTTAGCTTCAGCATTCGCCTTTGCTTCAGCTTCAGCTTTCTCAGCGGCATCGGCTTCTGCAGCAGCTTTTTTCTCAGCTTGTTTTTTTTCTGCAGCAGCTTTCTCTTTTTCTTCAGCTGCTTTTTTCGCTTTTTCTTTGTCTTTTTCTTTTTCTTCTTCCTCGGCCGCCACTACAGCAGAATTGGATGGTTGGGAATTCATCTCAAAACTCACTTCATTTTCTGCAGGTTTAGCTGTCAATGAATCATCGGGTTCATATAAGAAAGCTACAAAAATCAGTAAAGTAACGGGTATTAAGATAAAAATAAAGAATAACGCAGGCATCAATAGGCTTTTGTTCTTTTTAGGGTTTGGCCTAGGCTTTTGTGCCTGTCGCTGAGCTGCTCTCGACAAAGCAGAATTTTTGTCTATCGATATTTCCTGCCGGTTTTTTTCAACCGACTCATAATAACTGTTATTTCCCATTCATGACGACCCCTATCTGTACTAATATATCTATTATGACGAAAAAAGACTCATTTGTAAATGACAGTTAACGAGAATCTTATATAGGTAATATTACACGCAATCGATCTTGCCAATCAAGCGGTTGCTGCTTTTCTGCCGGAGGCAAAAACTCCGCAAACACTTCATAATCAATTCCATCGTTGATACAGCAATTCGAAGGCTTATCGGCAAGCTGTTGATCAAAACAGCTGATGATATAGCTCCGCAAACAACTTTCCAATGACAGCAATTCACGGATTTTTGCCGCCTGCTCCCATTTCCCTCGTCTAAGAAGCTCCATTTGCTTGTTTACGCCTTCCAATGGCAATTTGGTGATCCAATAAGAAGCAACCCGAAAAGCCGTCTCCCGGACGATTCCTTGGTCGATTAAATGAGTTGCAGCCGTGCCGTTTCGATAAACAGCTTCGATTTCATGCTGTGTCGGCAAGTCGTCCATCACCAAACTTTCCAGCAAGGCTTCATCTCCTTGCGCATAAAGCAGGGTAGCCAATGCCGGCTGTCCGTCCCGTCCGGCCCTTCCCACTTCTTGAACATAACCTTCTATCGAAGTCGGCAATTGAAAGTGGATGACGTGCCGGATATTCGGTATATGGACACCCATGCCAAAAGCATTTGTTGAGCAGATCCATTGCAGCTCTCCGTTTTGAAATTGCTGTTGGACAAAGACACGGTCCTGATGTTCCATACCGCCATGGTAAAATGCCGAAGAAACTCCCTGTTCTGCCAAAAGAGAAGAAAGTTCTTGGGACTTTTTTCTAGTTCCTGCGTAAATGATTCCGGGACCGCTGAACTTACGAATAAACCCCTTCAGAAATTCAAGCTTGTCACGTTGGTCATCGAATTTCTTGATATCATAGACAATATTTTCCCTGTCCATTGGATGCCTATAGATATAGGGTTCTTTCAAGGATAAGTATTCCCTTATTTCCTCCGTTACTTTATCTGTAGCAGTCGCCGTCAATGCCAGTACTTGCGGAAAGTTTAAAGCGGGCAGGATTTCTGAAATCCGCAAATAATCCGGCCGGAAATCAAATCCCCATTGAGAAATGCAATGGGCTTCATCAGCAACCAGTAAAGAAATTCGTATTTGCTGAAGCTTTTGTTTCACATATGGCTGAACCAGCATTTCCGGTGAAACAAAAATGAATTTATAGGAGCCGAGATTGCTCCATACCTTTTCTTTGTCCTCAGGCTTCAGAAAAGAATTGATGGCAACTACTGATTTTTCCCCCATCTTCTTCAACTGCGCCACTTGATCTTGCATTAAAGACAATAACGGGGAAATAATCAATACACTGTTAGGCAGAATCTTTGCTGGAAGCTGGTAACAGATGGATTTCCCCATTCCTGTCGGCAGCAGTGCAATGACATCTTTTCCAGCCAATACCTGCTCGATGATCTCCCGTTGACCTGGACGGAATGAAGAAAAACCGTAGGCAGAATACAATAATTTCTCTAGATTCATCCTTGTTCCTCCCTAATGGCTAAAGCCAAACGGATTTGAAAATAACTGGCTTGAGGCAAATGCTCTTTGATATCACGCAATCTTTTCGTTTTTCGTTGCCGGCTTTCAGCAATGATGGCTTCATACAACTGCGGATCTACAAACGGCGTAAAATTGAAATAGGGATCGTTCATCGCCAATTCCACGAAGTGATCTTCTATGGTGCTGGTTTTCAATTGCCGCAAAGAAGCTATTTGTTCCAATGAAAATCCTCTTTCAAATAATTTTTCTGTGCGTTTGGCGGTTTCTGTCAAAGAAGACTGCTGAATGATTCCTTCCATTAATCCAATGAGCAGGGATGGTTTTGCGTGTTCAATGGCAGCCATCCATCCATGCAGTGCTTCCACGAACATCAATTGGGCATCCAGAATCGCCAACTCCTTGGAATCGGCGATCTGCTGCCATGTTAGCCCACTCAATTCATGTCCTGATAAACGCTCCATCAGGATCATTTTATGTATTTCTGATATTTTCGTATTGGTTAAGGTGGCCAATAGTTGCTCTTTAAACGTTTGTACGACTGTTAAATCCCGAAATCCGATTCGCTTCAAATACGTTTTGACCCATGCCTGCACTTCTTCCTTATTGACAATGGGATCAAATATTTTAATGCCTTGGCTCGTATTAGATAAAGTTTGAACAATTAGTGACAACCGTTGAAAGAAAATAATCTCATTTCCACGGTATTTCCAGCCATTTAACGGGGATGGAGCGACCTCAGCATCCAGCGCTTTCGGAGTCAATTCAATTACCTGTTCATTTTCCAACAAATACCCCTCCATAAACAAGCGCTGAACCGCTTGGTCATAGGCTTTCTTATCCAGTTTAGGTAACACGCCGAAATAAGGATATAGGTTGAAATAACCGATATCCTGGATGGTCTGGCCGGACTTCTTTCCTTTGATCAAATGAAATGGGGAAGTGAGCGTCCGCTGCCTGTCGACGGCTTTCATAATGGCCAAAATCAGTTCGGTGAATAACAAGCTTGCGCCCCCTAGCGGTTTTGGGTTGAAAAACTACTCAAACACCTTTAGAATAAAAACGATAGTATAACTGAACTTGTTCGGAGATAAAGGAGAGGAAAACAATATGGCTAAGTATACCATTGTCGACAAGGATACTTGTATCGCTTGTGGTGCTTGTGGTGCAGCGGCACCTGATATTTATGATTATGACGACGAAGGAATCGCATTTGTTATTTTAGATAATAACATGGGGACAGAACAAGTTCCAGACGAACTCGAAGAAGACATGGAAGATGCATTTGAAGGATGTCCAACAGACTCCATTAAAGTTGCAGATTCATCATTCGAAGGCGACCCTTTAAAATACGAAGACTGATTTAAATGGAAAAGGCGTTCGGGAGTAAATACTCCCGAACGCCTTCTTTTTATTGCGTTATGTCAGCTTCAGCTTTTCTTTTATGGCCACATTCCAGCGGACCAGGTCCTAGGGTCATAAGTCAACCCAGCTGTATGGCAAAGAACGCCTTTCCCGGTAAAGCTTCCAGCGCTTGTCGGGGCTTAACGGCTGCTTGCGCTTTTCTATCTATGATAAATAATAGGAACGCTGCTTTTCGATCCACGTGTGCATACTGCTGAACATCAACAGAACGACCGCAGTCAAAAGTACGCCTTTGATTAAATTGAATGGTAGGATCCCTAAAACGATGGTGCCAAATAGGGCATTGCCTGTTTCTGCTGGCATATTAAGGAAGTAAGTGTACATTGGCAGAAAGACCAAGTAATTCAATACACTCATCCCGATCGCCATCGATAATGTACCGATCGCCAATCCGAATGCCATGCCTTTCTTTGTCGCTACTTTGTGGTAGATGGCATAAACCGGCAAGATGAATAGCAGGCTTGTCACAAAATTGGCCATATGGCCGACGGGAACGCCTGTCGGGCTTCCAGCAAATAGCCAATCCAATACATTTTTGAAGAATGCCACTAATATTCCGGCAACTGGCCCCATCGTAACGGCTGCGATCAAAGCAGGAACGTCACTGAAATCAACTTTCAAAAATGCAGGTAAAGCTGGCAGCGGAAAGTTGAAAAGCATTAAAATAAATGAAATACTACTCAACATCCCAATTACGATCATCGTTTGCAACTTCTTGTTCTTCATATTCCTCTCTCCTT
Organism: Planococcus sp. APC 3900; assembly: GCF_030407735.1. Lineage (NCBI taxonomy): Bacteria > Bacillati > Bacillota > Bacilli > Caryophanales > Caryophanaceae > Planococcus > Planococcus sp. APC 3900. The sequence goes on from NZ_JASDCT010000005.1 coordinate 235,444, forward strand.
GTCGTGATTCACCAGAAGAAAGGCTTGGACACTGCATTTACATATAAAAACCCTTAAGCAACAAACACTTAAGGGAGAAAAGGCACACTTAATAAGCGTTCCGTCTACATGTAAACGACAAACGTCCGCACCTTCACCTTCTCCCATCCAGACTATACTGTCGGCTTTGGAGTCTCACCAAATCCTGCGTTTTACGGCTCGCGGGCTTATGAACAGAGTTCAATTACCGCCGGTAGGGAATTGCACCCTGCCCCGAAGATGAATCGATATTTTGTTATGGCCTAATCTTAGTATAAAAAAGAAGCGTTGTAAACATATTTGTTTTACAACGCTCCTTTTATTAAGGTATCGGCCAGTCCATCAAGTTCGGCGCTAACGGAACCGGCAAAGGTCGGCTAAAGTCGAAGCTGTTCCACTTTTCCGGCTGAACGCCCGTTATAGCCAGTTCTTTATCAAAAGCCGAAGCGGTCAAGGCCAGACTTTCAATCATCCGACCCGCTTCCCGCTGATCTAGCGAGTCCAAATCAACTGTCTCTTTAAATTCAACTTGCATTATGCCTTCCGCTTCCGTAATTTCAAAGTCCGTATCAACTGGTATGGTTGCCTGATAAAAATCATTTGGATTTTTCGCCAACGCCTCAATTGCTTCATTTGCTGTATCAAACGGCATATCGTATCCAGGAACGAGGTAAACTTCACCGTTAGCAGCAGAATAAGAATAATAAGCGAGGTTTTCCACTTTAGGTTTCATTGGTTCTACTGGACCGATTTCACCGAATTCTGCTGGCGATCCATCTTCATTGGCAATTTCAATTTCATTTGCATCCGGGAATGTCGCTGCCAAGGTATTGAAGTAGACACCGATGCTTGCAGAAGCCAAGTCGTATGCATGGTCAGGCGGCAATAGGTGCCGAATACCCATGGATGTTTCTTCAAAGCTTCCAGCGTACGGATGGTATTCGTCAAAGCCGAGAAGTGTCTCATCGATGTCATCTGCAAATTCCTGATAAAGCTCAAGTGAAGACGGAGCGGCATTTCCAAAAACCGCATTTATCTGTTCTTCAGGAACCAAAAACGATACCGGCACGACAAATGCATTTTCAGTGAGGCCGATCGTCATCAGTGTTTGGTCACCGATCAGTTCTTCATAGGCAGCAGTCCGTGACGGCTCGTCCACCTGCGCTGTGGTAAACCCTCCTGCTCCTTCCGCTTCAGGAACCTCGCCTGTTTCCTCTGCTGCACCATCTTGGGTAGCAGAAGGTTCTTGAGGTTCTTCGACCGGATTTTGGGGGTTTTGGGCAGAATCAATACCATTTTGATTGATGATTGCAGCAACCAAAATGCCGATAGTAATAAACGCCAATGCAGCTGCCAGCAAAGGCAACCATTTTTTCGGCCGTTTTGGACTTTTCTCTTTCTGAACCAACCGATTGTAAACTTCTTCTTTTGGCCGATGGTCTTTTATTGCGGGGAAATCCTTCAACAAATCTTCGATGGAATCATCGGTCCATTTGTTATTCGGCATTTTCATCTCCCCCTTCCTTGGCTATTAATTTTTCACGCAAGGCTTTGATTGCACGATGTTGAGTGGTTTTTACTTTGCCTTCCGTCCAGCCTAAAATATCGGCCGTTTCGGCTATCGACAAATCCTGAAAAAAACGCATGATGATCACCATTTTCTGATCGCCTGTGCAGGTATCCAATGTTTTATAGAGTAAAATCTTATCTTCGTTCAACATGGAGACTTCTTCAGGAATCCTTTCGGTCGACACCAATTGCTGGGTTTCCCAATCAAAAAACTCCATGGAATGTTTTTTTCGCACAGCCGTTTTCCGAAAATGATCGATTGCTACATTTTTTGCAATCGAAAAAAGCCATGTTTTCTCAGAACTCTTCCCTTCAAACCGGTCATATGCACGAAATACACGAATATATACTTCATGCATCAAGTCTTCTGATAAGTGCCTGTTTTTCACAAGATAAATCAGGAACTGAAAAACATCCTGATGGTATTCTTCATATAGCCGATGAAAAACGGAGTCATTCACTCTACTCCCCCCGTTCTTAGGATTAGTCGTCCAGCCTAAAAGAAAGTTACATCTTCTTCAAAGGCAGCAAAAAGACAAATGAAGTTCCTTGCCCCATTCTGCTTTCTGCATAGATTTTCCCTTCATGCGCCTGGATGATATTGCTGGCGATCGCAAGACCCAGACCCGTACCGCCCTTGCCGAGCGTACGGGCTTTATCCGCTTTATAGAATCGCTCAAAAACGAATTCCAGATCTTTTTCTGAAATTCCTACACCATTATCGTTGATCGAGATTTTGGCGTACTCTTGTTGATTTTCGACACGGACCACCACTTGCCCTCCTTTAGGCGTATGGCGAATTGCATTATCGATCAAATTGGTCATGACCTGTTCAATCCGGTCTTCATCCATATCACAAGCCGCCCAATCATCAATCACGGTTTCAAACAACAACTGAATATCATTTTCTTTAGCGATTTGGGAGAATTTAAGCGTCATTCTTTCAATGGCAGTATTCAGCTGAACGATTTCTTTGTAAAGGCGCATATGGCCCGATTCCATCCGTGCCAAATTCAATAAATCCGTAACCAGACGGCCCATCCGCTGTGATTCTTCATAGATGATCTTAGTCATTTCACGGCGTTCTTCTTCTGTTGCACCAACATCATCGAGAATCGCTTCGCTATAGCCTTGGAGCATGGCAATCGGTGTCCGCAATTCATGTGATACATTAGCGATAAAGTCTTCTCTAAGCTTCTCCAAGCGATGCTGTTCCGTCATATTGTGCAGGACAGCAACCGCTCCCCGAATAGACGCGCCGCTGTATAAAGGACTGAAATTGATGGCGTAATAAGCCCCTTCGATTTCAAGCTCTTCTTCGATTTCTTCTTCAAAATCCAACACATGGTCAAGCATGTGGAGCATTTCGGAAGGCAATGGTTGCGCTTCAGAAGACCCGTTCTTGAAAATCCATTGCTGCAGTAATTTTTCTGCTGGCGGATTGCTTAAAAGAATAGTTCGATCCTGATTAAAAGTGATGACGATATCGGCCATGGATGTCAAAATACTGGATAATTGCTCTTTCTCCTGATTGATCACTTCGACATGATGCTTCAACTGGCGGCCCATCTGATTAAAAGCAGTAGCCAATTGGCCGATTTCATCACTTGAAGAGGCTGTGACTTTAGTATCGAAGTTCCCTTTCGCCAATTCGAACGCGCCTTCCCGAATTTTACGGAGCGGCGACGTAATCCGCGACGACAAAAAGAACGCGAAAAAGGTCGTTAACACTAGAGCGATAAATGCAGACAGAAAGACGATATTTGTAGTCCGCTCTGCCGTTCGGTCCATCACTTCAAGAGATTGATAGATAAATACTACGCCATGCTGCTCTTCACTGGTCTTTAGAGGGTTTGCCAGAACAATATAGGACTCAAGGCGATTTTCTTCTGTCAATGAAGGCAACAGCATTTCCTTCATGACCGTTTCACTGGTTTCAAAAACTTTTTGGAAGGACGGTTCATTTAATATTTTCTCTCTCGTGCCGTCGCCATTCAACCCATCATGAATGTAATAGCTGCTTTCATAGGGCTCCTCAGCAATAACCGCATTGGTTTCCGGACCTAATACATCTTTAATGACCTCGAGTGAAGTTTCCACTTCGTCATGTTCGTTAAAAATGTTGGCAATCATGTTCGCTTCACTGTTCAGTGCTTCTTCCACTGTTTCACTGTGATAGTTCCCCAGAAACTCCAAAAGCAGGACTGTCACAATAAAAAGGACAAAGGAAACGAGAAGCAGGATCGTAATCCAAAGCTTCCCGACGACACTATTCCATATTCTATTCATTGCCAACCTCGAATTTATAACCGACGCCCCATACGGTGACAATCATTTTCGCTGCAGATTCGGACACACGATTCAATTTTTCGCGCAAGCGCTTAACATGCGTATCGACAGTCCGCAAATCACCGAAAAAGTCGTAATGCCAAACTTCTTTCAGCAAATGTTCCCGGTCGAATACTTTATCCGGCGCCTTCGCCAAAAAGTATAAGAGTTCGTATTCTTTTGGCGTCAAATTTACTTCCACACCATCAGCTGTTACGCGATGTGCATCGTGATCGATGGTCAGATGCGGAAAGACGACCAAATCTTTTGAAACGGTGGAATTGGAAATCGGAGAATAGGCCGATGATCTGCGCAAGATTGCTTTAACGCGCAGCACGACTTCTCTCGGGCTGAACGGCTTGACGATATAATCATCCGCTCCAGATTCAAAGCCTTCTACACGGTTAGCTTCTTCCCCTTTTGCGGTAAGCATAATGATCGGGGTCATTTTCGTTTCGCGAAGTTCAGTTGCCACTTCGACGCCATCTTTTTCAGGCATCATCAGATCGAGAAGGATGCAATGATAATCTTTTTCCATTGCCATATCCAATGCCTGTACGCCATTTTCGGCTTCTTCCACTAAATATCCTTCGCGCTCCAGATACATTTTCAGCAAGCGCCGAATCCGTTCTTCATCGTCTACTACCAATACCGTTATTTCTTCAGACATGCTAACCCCTCCAACTTTCTTCTGTTAATTACTATTGTAACGATAACCCTGTCAAAAATAAAGAAAAGCGCTAACCCCCGCCATATCTCAACGTTTGAGCCCGAACAATCAATAAAAGGCCTTTTCCGTTTCCGGAAAAGGCCCATTTGTTCATCCAGCTTTATGCGTAGGAATGCAATCCCGCGATTATTAAGTTTACTGCGACCAGATTGAACATGATGATGGCAAAACCGATCACAGCCAACCAGGCGGATTTCTCGCCTTGCCAGCCTTTGCCCAATCGCAAATGCAAGTAAGCGGCATAGAACAACCAAGTGATCAATGCCCATACTTCTTTCGGGTCCCAGCCCCAGAAGCGTGACCAAGCGATTTGCGCCCAAATCATAGCAAAGATCAAAGCACCCAAAGTAAAGATCGGGAAGCCGATAATAATGGCGCGGTAATTGATTTCATCCATCAATTGCAGATTGACGTTCTTGACGAACGGTTTCAATATGCCGGCAATGCGCTTTCTAAAAATCAAGCGGATCAGCCAATAAATAACGGTACCGAACAACACTGACCAGAACACTGTCGTCAATTTGCCGGCATGAACCATTGCGGGTGTTTCAACTAATGGCGTCATGGCGCCATCTGTCAACGCCACGTACTCGTGCATTCCGAAGACAGGAGGCATGGCATAGGTAATAGCCGCTTCATTGTCTTCCTTATCCACATAGTTGAATTCAGCTTCATAACCGGTCAACGAGAAGAACGAACTGGCTACTACAAAGCCAACTACCAATACCAATGAATACATGATGGCTTCAAGCCAAAAACGCTGTTTTGATTTCTTTGTAAGATCCACAACTTTCAATAGATAAATCAGACCCGCAGCCGCACTGATGGCCAGAATTCCTTCTGCAATCACTACTGTACTGACGTGGATCGCCAACCAGTTTGTTTGAAGAGCCGGAATAAGCGGGCTGACTTCACTCGGAAACATACTCGCAAAGGCAATGATCAATAAAGCGACAGGCAGTACAATCATGCCCAAGACAGGTGTTCTATAGAGGAAATACAAAATAATGAATCCACCGACCAAGGTCATACCGAATGCTGTTGTAAACTCGAACATATTGCTTAGTGGCGGATGTCCAGTTGCGCCCCAACGTGTAAAGAAGTAACCAAGATTGGCTACAAAACCGATCAAAGTGATGGTAATTGCGGCAATGCCCCATCGTTTTTCAGACTTGAACGTACCTTGTTTATTTCCTTTTACTGCTCCGCCAAAGACGAATGTCGCAATAAGGTAAGCAATAAAGGCAACGTATAATAGATTTGAACTCATTTCAGCTAACGTCATGACAATGCTTCACCTTCCTTTTCCGCTTTCTCTTTTTTGTCGATTTCATCTTGCTGGTCTGTGTAAGCAGGCAATGATGCATAGTCAACAACTTGATCAAGGTCTTTCTTCAAGCCAAACCAGTTTTTATTGGTATGGCCAGCCAGTAAGATCGTACCATCAGCCTTCTGTTGAATCCAGAAACGGCGATGGTTGAAGTACATGCCTTGCGCTACACCGATCATGAAGATTAAACCGCCAAGTCCAAGAATCGGCAAAGTGCTGTCTTTCCGTACGGTTAGCCCCGAAACATCACGTGTTTCTACGCTTTGGAAAGTTAATTTGTAATCATTTTCCCCTAAAGGCTCAACCGTGTTTTGAATGGTGATAAAACTGGTCTCTCCTTCAGGCGTTTCAGGAGTAGTCAGTTTTACAAGAAAGCCCGGATTATTTGGCAGCGGTGTTGCCGTTTGGGGTTCTCCGCCTTCAAATCCTGAAAAGTCCGGATAATACCCAAGCAATTCAACTTTTGCACCACTTTCAAGTTCATACGTTTTTTCCGGGTCGATCAAATCGATGGTCAACTCGCCCAGGGATTCTTCTGTTTCCTTGTTGGTGAAAGCAAATTTCATCGCTTTCAGCTCGTCCAATCGGTAATCCATCTGATAGATGGCATAGCCGTCAAACTTCAAAGGCTGATTGACGCGGATCGCATATTCTCCAACGGCCTCTTGACTGTCAGAAGCCCCCGGCAATGCATCTTCTGCTTTCTGATACAGAATAACATCCGTTTGGTAATTTTTCGCTACAGTACCTACACGGTCGAGGGCTTCGCCGAATACTTCTTCGCCGTCTTCACCCGTATAGTTTTCAAGCTCAAAGTTTTTGCTTTCCAGATAATAGCCTGGCACTTCAGGAATTGCTCTTGTTTCTCCTTCGCGCAGCCATAGGCTTTCATCGATATAGAAACCAGGAACCATACGCAACATCACACCAAATAGGAAAATAATCAAACCGATGTGATTCACATACGGGCCCCATCGGGAGAACCGGCCTTTTTCAGCCAGCAAGCCATTCTTATCTGTGCGGACATTGTATTTCAATTCTTTTAATTTCTCTTCCGCTTTTAACAGCGTATCTTCCACTCCCGGACCTTCAGCGTAAATCCGCTGCTTGTCCATAAAGCTTGGATGGCGCAGAACCCGTTGGTTTTTCAATGATTTATAAAGAGGCACAAAACGGTCTAGACTGGCAATGACGAGCGAGATGGCAAGCATCCCGACCAACGCGATAAACCAGTAAGAACTGTATAAGTCATGAAATCCGAGGAAATGGTAGACACGCCCTACGCTGCCATATGTGTCGGCATAGTAATCCTTGATTGTCGCTTCTGTGCTAGCTGGCACAAAGGCCTGTTGAGGAAGAATCGTACCGATTGCTGCAGCTACAAGCAAGATAACGATAATGCTGACGCCTACTTTTACGCTTGAAAAGAAATTCCAAATTTTGTCGATGATGGATTTATTGTAAGTTTGTGACCTTCTGGCCGTTCCTTCGTAACGCATATCGACAAGTTTGCTGTTTTGCTCTTTTTCAGTCAAAGACCGCCCGCACGACTCACAAAGCTTCGTACCAGGCGGATTCGTATGACCACATTGACATTGTAAATTTTCCATCCAAAAAATCTCCTTATTCAGGTTTGATTTCTTCCATAAACCCTGCAATATCCTGTTCCGTCATTTCACCCGTAATGATGCGCTCGATGTTCCCTTCCGGATTCACAAGCACGGTAGTTGGTAATGGCCTGATGTTGTAGGCCGTCATCACACTTTTCGTTTTGTCAATCACTACTGGAAAAGACAAACCATATTGATCAGCGAAAGATTGGACTTCAAAATCTGATTGAGCAATGTTTACTGCAAGCACTTGAACGCCGTCATTAGAGAAAGCTTCGTATTGCCGGTCCATAGCTGGCATCTCTTTTGCACACGGCTTGCACCATGTACCCCAGAAATTCAAAAAGACTCCTTGGCCTTCATAATCCGATAATTTATGGTCATTGCCTTCAAGATCCACTAAGGCAAAGTCGGGTGCTTTATCTCCGACTTCCAGCAGCGTGACATCTTTAGCTGTAGCGCTATTGTAGATGGTGTAACCGATAGCGGCTACTAAAACCGCCAGGATGACCGTTCTCATCACAGCTCTTTTTTGTTTCTTGTTCTTCTTCTTCTGTTTTACTTGTTCGCCCATACATGATCCTCCTTCGAGGGATATTATGCAAACTCAATTATAGCAAAGTTTAAACTGTCAAAAATCGCGACTTTTGAAGGGTTTGTGAACGTTAGATGCGCTTGCCTGTTTCAGCCATAACACGCAGCAACTTCACCTCATGGGCAGACAGCTCGCGTGATTCGCCTGCATTCAGTCCGTGCAATGTCAGGAATGCAAATTGTTCCCGGCTCAATTTCTGGACAGGATAGCCGATCGCTTCAAACATTCTTCTGACCTGACGGTTTCTTCCTTCGTGTATGGTGATCTGGACAATGGCTTTGCCCGTCTTTTTATCGCCTGACAGAAACTTCACTTTAGCAGGGGCCGTCATGCCGTCTTCCAGCTTGATGCCGCGCTCCAATTTCTTCAGGTCTTCTCTTTCGGGAATCCCTTTTAAACGGGCTACATAGGTTTTCTCGATTTCAAACTTCGGATGAGTCAGCATGTTGGCAAATTCCCCATCATTGGTCATTATCAGCAAGCCAGATGTATCATAATCCAATCGTCCGACCGGATAAATCCGTTTTTCAATATCGCCAAAGAAATCGGTAACGACTTTGCGGTTTTTGTCATCAGAAACCGCAGAAATAACGCCCCGTGGTTTATACAATAAATAATAGACTTTCTGCTCTTTTTCAAGCTGAACGCCTTCCACTTCAATCTTATCTGAACTGGAAACTTTCACCCCTAATTCTTTCACCGTTTTTCCGTTGACCCTCACTTTGCCGTCCAAAATCAATTGTTCCGACTTACGTCGTGATGCCACGCCTGCATGTGCAAGTACTTTCTGTAATCTTTCCATAAATAAGTTCACCTCATTAGTATTTTTTTCGAAAAGCGTACGCACCTTCCCATTCAAAAGAATGAAGGAGGCTGAAGCCAGACAAGCCGAAAAGTGCAAGAACCCACTTTCGGCCTTGCCTAGCCAAGTACTGCAAATTTTTTACAATAACTCGATATGCCGTTCGTTCCTCTCGGAATTATGTCACATTTCCCCGAAAAGCGAAAGTGCTTAGCTCAAAAGAAAAGAAGACTGTCAATTGCTCAGTCTTCCGGAAACACGTTTATACTTTCACTTCTTCTTTAAAGGTTTCTTGAAAATTGGTCATGAACAAATCGGCATCCTCGTCAAGGTCATTTGCCGCTTCTTCAGGCAATGGCGGAAGCTCGTCCAAATTCTTCAAGCCAAAATAATTTAAAAATTCTTTGGTCGTTCCATATAAAATGGCTCTTCCTGTCCCTTCAACACGGCCCGCTTCCTGAACCAAGCCTTTTGCAGCTAATGTATGCAGCGCTTTTTCACTTTTTACTCCGCGCAAATCCTCCACTTCCACACGCGTGATCGGCTGTTTGTATGCAATAATCGCCAATACTTCCAGAGATGCCTGCGAAAGTGCTTGAACAGTGGGGTTTTCCACCAGTTTCTGAATCGTCTCAGCCACTTCTTGTTTGGTCACCAGCTGAAAAACGCCTGCCAATTCTTTTAAACAAATGCCACTGTTTGTGTTTAGATAACGCGTCTCCAGCTCTTTCGAAGCTTCCAGCACTTCTTCTTTATCTGCTTCCGTTAAAAATTGAAGCTGCTTGAGCGTCAATCCATCATCTCCGGCAACGAAAAGCAAAGCTTCTATTTTACTCGTAAGATTCGTCTTCATATTCCCACGTTTCCTTTCTGAGTTCCACCATCAGATCGGTGAAATTCATTTCCTGCTCTACCGCAACCACTTGGCGTTTCATCAATTCCAAAATCGAAAGGAAAGACACAACCAGTACGGATTTATCATCTGAAGGGAACAAACTGCTGAAAGTCGTGCGTCCTTTCGATATCTTTAATTGGTCAACGATTGCAGTCATCTGATGCTTGATGGAAATTTCCTGTCTGGCAACACGCGCCGATAACGGCGCTTTTAACTGTTTGCGCCGAAGCATTTTCTGAAACGCGCCTAGCATATCGTATGCGTTCACTTCAAGATCAACTTGATCGTGAGGAATGGCTGCTTGTATTTCCGATAGATCCATCGGTGCTTTCGTGTATATAAAGGAGCGCTGGCTTTCCAGGTCCTTTAGATTTTCAGAAGCTTCCTTGAATTTCCGATATTCGACCAGCCGTGATACCAACTCTTCCCGGGGGTCCTGTTCATCGAATTCAAATTCAATTTCATCCAGTTCCCCTTCATGGACCGGCAGCAGCGTTTTGCTTTTGATTGCCAATAAAGTAGCGGCCATCACAAGGTATTCACTTGCCTCGTTCAATTCCAGGACTTGCATCGCCCGTATGTGTTCCATATACTGTGAAGTAATCTGTGAAACAGGAATATCGTAAATATCAATTTCCAAACGGTGGATTAAATGCAATAATAAATCTAGAGGGCCTTCAAAAGCCTCCACTTTTACTTCGTACGACATGACTGTACCACCTGACTGTTAAAATACTCATCCATCCCAATTAATGGGCAGTTAACCTTTATTATAGTAGAAAGGGGATCAAAATGCATCCACTTCAACATCCGCTGTTTATTCAATACATCATCAATTTCAATGAAGAAAAAGACTTTTTCGAATGCCACGAAGTTGGCGAAGAATACTGGAAAGCCGTGGCCCCTAAAGACAAAATGCACCCGCTTACCGGCTGGATCCAACTGGCGGTCGGCATGTATCATTGGAGAAGAAGCAATTACCCTGGTGCTTTGCGCTCGTTCATCCGCGCCAAAGTAAAATTGGCTGCAGAAGGCGTTTGGGTCGAGGGTTTCGACCACGAAAAGCTGATCAGCATTTTAACCGATTCGATTGAAGCTGTCACTGACCGCCGCCCATTTTTTGTGCAGGAAATCCCGATTGTTTCAGAAGAGCTGAAAAAAGCAGTGGATGCCTATCATTCAGAACATCCGCTTGCACAGCAGGATCCCTACTTTCTGATGCACAAACATAGACTTCGTGACCGCACTTCCATCATCAGTTTGCGGGAACAAAAAAAAAGACGGAACCTTTAACTTAAAGGCCGCCTTTTTTTACTGGGCATTTTTTTAGAAATGCTTCGGTTTCTTCTGTTGCAAGCATTCTACGATTCTGCATGATATCTTGGATCTTGTCCACCATTTCATGGCCGATTCCATATCCGCGATGCGATGGATTTACCGATAAATGGTGAATCGTATAAGTTTCTTCGCCGACTTCCACTCCTAATAACCCGACAAAATCATCCCCTTTTTTCCAAAGGAATAATTGCCAATCGGGATTCTCTTCATAGATGTGCATGGTTTGCTGAAGTTTTTTCAACTCTCGCTCTTTCGGCATAAACGACAACAGGCCCATAGCGATTTTCTCGAATGATTTCTTATATCTGTACAGCATAGTCAAATCCCTCATTTTCGTCTATAAGCGGCTTTTACCATACTACTATAGATCTTCCGATAACTCAAGAGAGCATCGCTTAGCCGGTTATGACATTTTCTGCAAAAAAGATCCAATAAACAATTCCCCAAGCCACTGCCATTGCCAAGATGAAAAGCAATAAAACTACGTTTCCTTTTCTCATTTCTTCAATGCCTGCTGCGAATACGAGAGATCTTGTTTAATCAGGTCCTCATTCGTTTCGCGTTTTACTACCAGCTGATGATTGCCGTTTTCTGCGAAAACAACTGCCGGTCTTGCAATACGGTTGTAATTGCTGGCCATCGAATAGCCATAAGCTCCCGTACAGAAAACACTTAAAATATCACCAGGTTCGGCTGCCGGCAATTTAGCCTCTTCAATCAGCTTATCCCCCGACTCGCAGCATTTCCCTGCAATGGTATAGGTTTCGTCCAGTACAGCATTTGCTTTATTGGCCAATAGAGAACTGTATTTCGCTCCATACAGTGCCGGACGGATATTGTCCGACATGCCACCGTCTACTGCCGCATACTTGCGGGTGCCCGGTACTTCCTTCATCGAGCCGATGGTGTAAAGTGTCGTCCCCGCATCACCGATCAAAGAACGGCCCGGCTCAATCCAAATTTCCGGGATCGGATAACCCGATGCTTCGGAAGTCTGTTTGACGGTTTCAATCATTTGTTTTACATAGACAGCCGGTTCCAACGGCTGGTCTTCTTCTGTATAACGAATGCCGAATCCTCCGCCAAGGTTTAAGACCGGACACGTATAGCCTGTCTCTTCTTTCCACGCAGCCATTTTCTGGAGCAGTTTTTCTGAAGCCAGCTGGAACGCTGCTGTATCGAAAATTTGCGATCCAATGTGGCAGTGAAGGCCCATCAGTTTTAGATAGCCATGATCATAGGTTTGCTGGAATGCCTTGTCAGCCTGGCCATTTTTCAAGTCAAAACCGAATTTCGAATCTTCTTGTCCTGTCGTGATGTAATCGTGTGTATGGGCTTCAATTCCCGGTGTTACACGCAACAGAATATTCATTGGTCGTTTCAATTGCTCTGAAAGTTTCTTTAATAAATCGATTTCGTGAAAATTATCCACAACGATGCAGCCAATCCCTGCCTCGAAAGCCATTTGGAGTTCTTCCAGGCTTTTGTTGTTGCCATGGAAGTGAATTTTTTCAACCGGGAATCCGGCTTTGATGGCGGTGTACAATTCACCTGCAGAAACCACGTCCAACGACAGGCTCTCTTCTGCAGCCACTTGATAAATGGCGATCGTTGAAAATGCTTTACTGGCATATGCAACCTGATAGCCGATTCCTGCCTCTTCGAAAGTTTGCTGGAATGCTCTTGCCCGGTCCCGGAACAATTGGATGTCGTAGACGTAAAGTGGTGTGCCGTAGGTGTTCGCCAATTCAACTGAATCGGTTCCGCCAATCGTCAAATGGCCCTGCTCATTAATCGTTTGTGTGCCGTATAAATGCAATAAAAGCCCCTCCTGATTATGTCTATATGCGAAAAATCTTGCTGAGCAACTACCCAGCAAGATTTTTGTCAATCGGTGATCAAAGCTGAGATCAGCTTGATTTTATCAACCGGTTCACTTGTATATTCGATACTATTATATATCATTTTAGAACATTCTGCGACTTCTTTTACATTGGAATAAATAGTTGCAATCGATTCTCCGGCCTTAACGAAGTCTCCCACTTTCTTGTGGAGGACGATGCCGACAGCCAAATCGATTTCTGATTCTTTTGTTGCTCTGCCTGCACCCAGCACCATAGCTGCTGTACCGATTTCATCTGCTTCCATGAAGGAAATGTAACCTTCTTCTTTAGAAGGAACTTCTGTCACGAATTCAGCTTGTGGCAATAATGTGACATCATCCACTACTGCTGGATTTCCGCCTTGGTCTTTTATAAACTGCTTGAAAACTTCCAACGCTTGTCCATTTTCAATCACTTGTTCCAACATGGTGCGGGCTTCCTCCAAAGTTTCCGCTTTTCCGCCGACTACAACCATCTGACTGCCGAGGACCATGCATAATTCCGTCAAATCTTCCGGACCTTTTCCTTGCAGGGTTTCAATTGCTTCTTTGACTTCCAAAGCGTTGCCGATTGCAAAGCCAAGCGGTTGGCTCATATCAGAAATGATGGCCATTGTTTTTCTGCCGGTCGCGTTGCCGATTCCGACCATGGCATGAGCCAATTCCTTAGCATCTTCAGGCGTCTTCATAAACGCACCTTCACCTGTTTTCACGTCCAAGACAATGGCGTCGGCTCCTGCAGCGATTTTTTTGCTCATGATGGAGCTCGCAATCAACGGGATGCTGTTGACAGTTCCAGTTACATCACGCAATGCATACATTTTTTTATCGGCAGGAGTCAAGTTGCCGCTTTGTCCGATAACCGCCAATTTATGGTCGTTCACTTGTTTGATGAAATCCTCTGTTGACAATTCAACGTGGAATCCATCAATCGCCTCTAATTTATCGATTGTACCGCCGGTATGGCCAAGGCCGCGTCCGCTCATTTTTGCAACAGGAACGCCGCAAGCTGCCACTAATGGACCCAGAACAAGAGTCGTTGTATCGCCGACACCGCCCGTGGAATGCTTGTCAACTTTGATTCCGTCAATTGCAGAAAGATCGATCTGGTCGCCTGATTCGGCCATCGCCAATGTCAGGTCAGCCCGTTCGCGCTCAGTCATGTTTTGGAAATATACAGCCATCAGAAAAGCACTCATTTGATAATCTGCGATGTCGCCACTTGTATAGCCCGTGATAACGAACTTAATTTCTTCAGTCGACAGCTCGTGGCCGTCTCTTTTCTTTTCAATCAAATCTACCATTCTCATGAATTTTACCACCTTCTTGGTTTTGTTTTAAATCAGGTGAATCAACGTTTATTGGACTATCCGTTTAACCGGGCCAAAAAGCTCTTGCCGAATTTAGGCATTGCCACTGAAAAGTTTTCAGCGATCGTCGCGCCGATATCCGAAAATGTTTTGCCGGTTTCCAGCTGTTCGCCGCCTGTGAAGCGCGGAGAATAAGCCAATAACGGAACATATTCACGCGTATGATCGGTCCCTGGGAAGGTTGGATCGTTGCCGTGGTCGGCTGTAATAATCAATAAGTCGTCCTGTTGCATTTTTTCCAGCACTTCCAATAAGCGGGCATCAAATGCCTCAAGCGCATCGCCATAACCTTGCGGATCTCTGCGATGGCCGTATAGCGCATCGAAATCTACTAAGTTCAGGAAGCTCAATCCATTAAATTCTTCACCTACGACTTGCACAAGTTTATCCATGCCGTCCATATTGTCTTTTGTACGCAAAGCTTTCGTGACGCCTGCGCCGTTATAAATATCATCTATTTTTCCGATAGCGATCACGTCTTTGCCGCCATCTTTCAATTCGTTCATTACAGTGCGTTCAAAAGGCGCCAACGCATAGTCATGACGATTCGATGTCCGTTTGAAAGTTCCAGGCTGCCCCAAGAATGGGCGTGCAATGACGCGGCCAACCAGGTATTCAGGTTCCAACGTCAGTTCGCGTGCGATTTCACAGATGCGATAAAGCTCTTCGAGTGGAATGATTTCTTCATGAGCTGCAATCTGCAAGACCGGATCCGCAGATGTATAAACAATGATTGCGCCTGTTTCCATATGCTGTTGGCCAAGCTCGTCCAGAATTTCGGTTCCGCTCGCCGGCTTGTTGCCGAGAACTTTCCGGCCTGTTTTTTCTTCCAGTTGTTGGATCAATTCTTCAGGAAAACCATCCGGATATACTTTAAAAGGTGTATCAATGTTCAAACCCATGATTTCCCAGTGGCCAGTCATGGTATCTTTGCCGACAGAGGCTTCCTGCAATTTACCATAATAAGCTGCCGGTGAGTCCGAAGATGCAAGCCCTTTCACGGGAACGATGTTTGCAAGACCCAGCTTCTCCATGTTCGGCATATTAAGTCCGCCTACCGCTTCCGCAATATGGCCTAATGTATCTGAACCTGTATCTCCAAAAGCTTCAGCGTCTGGCGCTTCGCCGATGCCCACTGAATCCAGCACTACTAAATGAACGCGTTTAAATGGTTTGATTGTCATATATGTTCCTCCTTATTTTCATTTAATTTTACCACACATCCGTCTCTCGTCGGAAGTCAGACCTCTTTTAAGCGCGCGGATGAAATTGAGAATAGACATCCTTTAAACGAGTTTTGCTGACGTGTGTATAAATTTGTGTAGTCGAGATATCTGCATGTCCAAGCATTTCTTGGACGGCACGGATGTCTGCTCCGTTTTCCAATAAATGCGTCGCAAAAGAATGGCGCAGCGTATGCGGCGTCAATTCTTTTTGGATTCCCGCTTTTTGGGCATGCTGCTTCAGCAGTTTCCAGAAGCCTTGGCGCGTCAGCCGTTTGCCGCGTTGATTGATGAACATGGCGTCTGTTTTTTCTCCACTCTTAAGCAACTCCATGCGTCCCACCTCTAAATATGTCTGGCATGATTTCAATGCGGATTTGCCTAAGGGAATGATTCGTTCTTTTCCGCCTTTACCAGTACATCGGACAAACCCCATTGTTAGATGGATGTCTTCTATATCCAAATTGATGCATTCACTGACACGCATTCCACTGGCATATAATAATTCCAGCATTGCCTGATCCCGCAACCCATTTGCTTTGTTGGTGGCGGGCGCCAGAATTAAAGCGTCCACTTCTTCAATTGACAGGATGTTCGGCAGCTTTTTGTCCATTTGAGGCATCTCAAGATGGACGGTCGGATCCGTTTCAACGATCCGTTCCCGAATCAGAAATTGATGGAATGACCGAATGGACGATATATGGCGTGCGACTGTCCGCGGAGTTTTGGTCGATTCTTTCAAATGGCGCAAATGATTTAAGATATGTACCCGTTCGACCTTGCTCAAGGATTCCAGCTGCTCCACTTCTTTTAAATACTGTAAATAAGCTTTCAAATCGCGTTCGTAAGACGATAATGTGTTGTCGGCAAGCTGTCTTTCAACACGGAGAAAATGCACATAATCGTCGAGGGCATCTTTGCCAAAGTTCATCTGTCTGCCTCCTTTATCTATTGCCCGGTAGGTAAATCCTAGTCTTCGTAGACATCTCACAGTTTTCCCATTCAAAAAGGACGGCCAGTATGGGCCGTCCTTTTGGCATCAGTTATTCTGATGGATTTTGAGAATTGCTGTCATTGCAGCGCCAGCAGATGCCATGAAAAGTAAGACGGTGGTCTTTAATTTGAAAATTCCAGCGTTTCTCTACTATATTCTCGACATCTTCCAATAGATCTTCCTGTATTTCATCGACTGCTCCACATTCCAAGCAGACAAGGTGGTGATGGAAATGTGCTGCGCCTTCCTGACGCAAATCATAACGCGACACGCCGTCACCAAAATTTATTTTGTCGACAATTTTTAATTCCGTTAAAAGCTCCAACGTTCGGTAAACAGTTGCCAATCCAATCTCCGGTGCAATGTCTTTCACTAAAAGATAGACGTCTTCAGCACTCAGATGGTCTTCTTCATGGTCTAGTAAAACTCGAACTGTCGCTTCACGCTGTGGCGTCAATTTGTAACTCGCAGCGTGTAATTGCTTTTTAATCCGATCGATTCTGGTTTCCATGCGACGCCCTCCCTTAAACTGCCTCTATTATATCAAAAGGGAGTTCTCAATTACAACCATACTATCTGTGGTTTAATTAGAATCGTTACAAAGTGATAATTGTTTCAATTCTCAATTGATAATCGTTGCTTTGCCCACAGTATCGCAAATGCTGTTTTGGCATCATAAATTCGTTCGTCCAAAACCATTTGTTCTGCTTCTTCAATCGTTACTTCCATTAATTCCACAAATTCATCGTCGTCCAACACAGCGCCGTTTGTTGCTTTGCTTAAACCTTCTGCCGCAAACAAATGAACCACTTCGTCCGCAAATCCGGGAGATGTGGCAAAAGTTTGTATTTTAACCAATTTCTCTGCTGTGTACCCTGTTTCTTCTTCCAATTCACGCATTGCCGTATATTCAGGTGCCTCTCCCGGCTCCAGCTTTCCTGCAGGAATTTCCACCAAGGACCGTTCAAGCGCTTTACGGTATTGTTCCACCAAAACAATTTTGTTTTCGGGCGTAATAACGATGATTGCGACCGCTCCAGGATGCTCAATCAATTCACGTTTTGACGTATGGCCATTCGGAAGAGACACATCGTCAACTTTCAAGTTAATAATTTTCCCTTCATATATACGATTGGAAGAGATCGTCTTTTCTTCAAACTTTTTCATTGGAATCCTCTTTTCATTTGTTGTTTCTCTGAGGAAAAGTATACCATATAAGATACGACAGACTAAATGAGGTGCAGAAATGAAGAAACGTTTTTTGGGAAATAGCGGAATTGAGGTAAGTGAAATCGGCTTGGGCTGCATGTCCCTGCCAACAGAAAAAAAAGAAGCAGGCATCATTGTAGATGCCGCAATTGCCCATGGCATCAATTATTTCGACACGGCGGATTTGTATAACAAAGGCATCAATGAGGAGGTAGTTGGGCAGTCTTTAAAGCGCCACCGAAAAGATATTGTCCTAGCCACTAAAGTGGGCAACCAATGGAATACGCATTCTGATGAGGTCAAGTGGAATCCGACAAAAGCGTATATCAAAGAACAGATTCACGCGAGTTTAAAACGCCTGCAGACAGATTACATCGACTTGTATCAATTGCATGGCGGCATGATCACGGATGATTCCGAAGAAACCATTGAGGCTTTTGAAGAATTAAAAGAAGAAGGGCTCATTCGTGCGTATGGCATTTCCTCCATCCGGCCTAACGTCATCAAACGCTTTCTCGAAAAAAGTAATATTTCTTCAATCATGATGCAATACAGCCTACTGGACCGCCGGCCGGAAGAACTTCTCGACAGCATTGGACAAGCTGGAAAATCAGTCGTTACACGCGGGTCGCTTGCGAAAGGTCTATTGACTGGTGAAGGACTTCAGCGTGCAGAAAAAATGGGCAGCTATATGGGGTATGCGGCAGAGGAATTGAAAACCACTCTTCAGAAATTATCGGCAGTCCATGACAACCTGCATGCCTTGGCATTACAGAGCGTATTGCAGCACGACACGGTCAGTTCTGTCGTCGCTGGAGCCAGTTCAGCCGATCAGCTCAAAACGACTATCCAAGCATACAAAACACCGGTTTCCACCGAGCAAATCACAGAGGCTAAAACACTGACTCGCCAAGATCTCTATCAGGATCATCGAGAATAAGCTAAACCTAACAAAAAAACCAGCAGCAATCCGTTGTTAACCGACGGGATTGTTGCTGGTTTTCTATTTATAAAGCGACAAGTTTTCCATATCCACGATCCGGATGGCCCGTTGGTCGAATTGCTGGATCCATCCTTCATCTTCAAACTTGGCCAATTTCCGGCTGATCGTTTCTGGCGTAGTTCCGAGATAAGAAGCAAGATCTTTTCTCGACATCGGCAATCGGATCTCTTTGCTTTGGCTGGATTCAGCTTGCTGGATCAAATACAACGCAACTCTCGTCTCCGTATCTTCTGTTGTAAAACTGGTCACTTGATGTTCTGCCTGATCCAGTCTCAATGAAAATTCCTTGATGATTTTCAAAGATATTTGCGGATATTTCAAAAACAAGTCGTTTATGTCTCCACTGCTGATCGTACACAATTCTGTAGCTTCCATCGCTTCTGCATAAGAATCGTGGACATTGTCTGTAAAAAGAGCCAGTTCTCCTGTGAAATCACCCGGCTGCAAAATCCGGATCACCTGCTCTTTGCCACTTTCAGTCAAACGGTATACTTTCAATTTTCCTTTATGGATAATGTACAAGGAATTGGATTTTTCGCCAGCCCTGTAGAGAATTTCGCCTTTTGGCAACTTTCGCCCTTTGGTCGTAGCGGCGACTTCTTTCAGTTCGGCTTGTTCAAGATGGTTAAAAATTGGAACGATGGATACACATAGATGCTCAAGTGGCGAAGATGGTTGCTTTAACCCATTGCTCTCCATACTTTCCCTCCTGTATTGATCCATATAGTTAGATCTCTCCTTTAACTATACCCGAAAGATCAACCGCCTATATAAGACATGCCGATTTTCTTTCGGCTTTTGGCACTTTCTTCAGTCCGTTCATCGGAATAACGATCTCTTCTCCCGCTCCAAACTGCACCGATTGCATCAAGTAGCTGTAGATCATCCCAATCATCCCGAAGAAGTTTGCGGATATCGAATCCTTCCGTAGCGAAAAGACACGTGTAGAATTTACCATCTGACGATAATCTGGACCTTGTACACGAAGAACAGAACGATTCTGAAACGGAAGTAATAAAACCAACTTGGGCTTCGCTGCCTTCATAACGGTACCGTTTAGCCACTTCCCCAAAATATTCTTCGTCGACAGCCTTTAATGTATAAACCGATTCGAGCTTCCGGAGGATTTCCTGTTTGGTTACGACTTTTTCAAAGCTCCAATTATTGTCATTTCCGACATCCATAAACTCAATAAAACGCAATGTGATTTCCCGTTCCTTGAAATATGCCGCCATAGGAAGGATTTCAGCATCATTGACATTTTTTTGGACCACCATATTCACTTTGATTTCAAATCCAAGAGCTTTTGCGTAGTCTATTTGTTCCAAAATATTTTCTGAGCTGACCCCCCGACCGTTCAAGCTTCCGAATAATTCCCGATCCAGTGCGTCGAGGCTGATGTTCAGCCTTCTGAGTCCCGCATCGTACAAAGCCTGGCCATGCCGTTTAAGCAGCAAGCCATTAGTGGTCAATCCGACATCTTCTACTCCTTCAACTGAAAAGATCATTTTGATCAATTCCGGCAACCCCCTGCGCAATAAAGGTTCTCCGCCCGTTAATCGGATTTTTTTAACCCCCATCGACACAAATAATCTGGTAAGCCTTTGGATTTCCTCAAAAGTCAGCAATTCCTGTTTAGGCAAAAATGCATAGTCGTCACCGAACACCTCTTTTGGCATGCAGTAAGAACACCGGAAGTTGCAGCGGTCTGTAACAGAAATGCGCAAATCCCTCATTGGACGCCCCAGTTGATCGGTCAATGGTTCCATCATCTTATCCACCTTTCTTAAACACTTCATTCGTATAAAAGAGATTTTTTGGTCTCTTGTTCATGTAGTCATCACTGGAATGGTGACGGTTTTTTTCTTGTATTCAGAAGTGATATCAGTGAATGTACCGACATATCGGACGACTTCACCCGTATCATCCTTTACTGCACTGATATTCAACCATTGAAGGTACTCCTCGCCATTTTTGCGGCGGTTCCAAATTTCGCCTTGCCACATTCCCTTCTGCTCAATTTCCTGCCACATTTCTTTATAGAAGTCTTTTGGCTGTCTGTCGGATTTCATGATGTTTGGGTTTTGGCCGATGACATCCGATTCTTCAAAGCCGGTCAATTTAGTGAAAGCCGGATTCACCGTTTTTATTTTTCCGGAAATGTCTGTCACCAAAATGCCTTGTCCGGTTGACTTGAAAACTTCGGCCGCCAGCTGCAGACGGTCCTGGTAGTACATCCAGACAACCAGCACGAGACTCGCCAATGCTACTTGGGAGAGGAGCATGAATCCGATTGAATATTGGCCCGTAACTGAAAAGATAATCGACAGCATAATCGGTGGGAAAAATCCGCCGAGGCCACCCATCATGGATACGATTCCGTTTGCAATACCGGCCTGCTTATTGAAGTAAAACGGCACTAGTTTAAAGATTACGCCGTTGCCAATACCCGCACTTACTGCAATAGCCAGCGTACCGACTGTGTAAATTCCGATTGTTGGAGAAAAAGCCAACACGATCGCAGCGATGGTATAGATGAAGAACGTCCCCATCAACAGCAGCAAAGGCTGCAGTTTATCGGCAAGCCATCCGCCTACCGGCCGAAGAAAAGTCGCAAGTGCGATAAAGCCGGCAGTCCGCATGCCCGCGTCCACTTTTTCCAGTCCGAAATTGCTGACAAGGAAGTTGGGCAGATAAATCGTAAATGCTACAAAAGAGCCGAATGTGATGAAATAGAACAAGGAAAAGAACCAAAGTTTTTCATTTTTATAAACACCCTTAATCTGCTCAATAATAGGGGTTTTCACTTTCGGTTCATGGCGGTCACCAAAGAAGAAATTCAATGCTGCAAAAATCAGCAACAGGATCAGGTAGATCTTGACAGTGTTTGACCAGCCAATCTGTGTGGCAATCAGTGGAGCAGAAAATGTAGTGACGGCTGTACCGATGTTACCGGCACCATAAATTCCGTTGACGAGTCCGTGTTTCTCCTTCGGATAGTATTTCGGAAGCGAGGTTACCCCTACTGAAAAGACTGCTCCGCCGATTCCCAGGAATAATCCACTGATGATGAGGTCTGTAAAACTGGAGGCTTCACTTAAGTAAAAGACCGGAAACAAAAGCAGGATAAAACTTACTAGAAAAATAATTCGCGCTCCAAAGACATTGGCGTAATAGCCAAGTGGAATCCGCAGAATTGAGCCCAGAACAACCGGCACAGCCGTTACGATAGCCAGTCTTTCTGGAGCTATGGTTATATCTTCGCTGATAAATGGAATCAGGGAAGATATAATCACCCACACCATAAAACCGACCACGAGATTCATTGTTTGAAGGGGCAATTGCAGTTTCTTGATCATCAAAATCACCTTTTCCACTGAATTTTCTGTACGATTTTTTCATATTGATTCCCTGCCTTCATTGTATCCCGAGAGTACCTGCATTTTAATAAGGGAGAGCCCTTCTACTGGGAGGGGAAACCCTTAAATTAAGAAAAGCGCAAGCGCCCGTTTAGTCCCGACCAGCGCTGGAGGAAATGCCGGTAATGGCGTTTCTTGCCATTGTCGGTATTGCCGAAGCGACTCGAGGGACTGGGCGCTGGAGTCTGAAAAAATAAGAAAAGCGCAAGCGCCTAATCTCTTGACCAATAAAAAAAGGCTGTCCCAAAATCATTTTTTATGATTTTGGGACAGCCCCTCAAGCTTTTCAGGTGATAAGGGTATTCAGTTTTTTGTATAATTCATCCTGATCGGCTGCTTTCATGGCTTTTTCAGCCATCGGAAACAGCACGGTTTCCTCTTTCATGAAATGGACCGTCAAGACTTCAAATGCCTCTGCCGCATCCTGAGCGACTGTCTTCATCTGTTCCAATGTCAATAAGTCGATATTGTCACGGGTATGGTGAAAGAAATGACCGATATACGCATCGATCTCCTGATGCTCGTCTTGAATACCGACGAGCGGGCCCTGCTCGAATCCGATATAATTTCCTAATGCGGGAAAAAAGAATTCTTCTTCTTTGTCCGTATGATTTTTAAAAGGCTCAATAAACTCAAAAAGTTTTTGGCGTAAAATCTTCATGTTTTCACGGCCAGCTTCCAGGCTAAGCCCTTCATCTTCAAAAGACAGGACCAGCGCATGCCATTCATTCATTAAGAACGTTAAATAAGCATGTTCATTTTCCAATAGCCTCATACCAGGTTCCTTAAAACGAAGCTCTGATTTTTCTGTCATCAAAAGACCAACTCCCAGCTTTTCGTCAAAAATTCAATAGTTTTTTCTTTAATACGTATTCCACTAATTCAGGCCTGCTCTTCAACTGGAGCTTTTCCATAATTTTTGCTTTATGGGCTTCGACCGTTTTTACAGAAATGAAGAGCTTTTGGGCAATTTCCTTATTGCCATAACCCTTCGCAACCAATGGCAGAACTTCGATCTCCCTTTTGGACAATAATTCAAAAGGATCCGATTCTTTTACTTTGTGGTCTTTATTGACTAATTCGCGTACCAATGAAGTAGCCATTTTGGGATGGATGTAGGTTCCACCATTGTAGATGACGCGAATGGCCTGAAGCAATTCTTCATCCGGCGCACTTTTCAACATATAACCCGAAGCGCCATTTTTTAATACATGAAACAAATACTCTTCATCATCATGCATCGTCAGCACAAGAATCTTGGTTTCAGGAAAATCTTCCTTGATCTTCCCTGTCGCCACTAATCCGCTCTCGCCAGGCGGCATGCTCAAATCCAGCAGCAGCACATCCGGCTGATGCTTGGCTACCATCTGGTAAGCTTCAATTCCATCAGCTGCCATGGCGATCACTTCCATATCCTCTTGGAAATTGAGGATCATTGAAAACCCACTGCGCACAATCGCGTGGTCATCCGCTATGACTATCTTCATTTCGCCACCTCCCGCTTTTCGTCTAAAGGCACACGCAAATGCACGGTCGTTCCTTTACCGACTTCAGAATCGATGATTACATTTCCCGATACCAATTCAGCTCGTTCGTTCATGCCATAAAGGCCAAGCCCTGTGCCCATCGGATGGTCTCCAACGATAAAACCTGCACCTTTGTCTTTTACGCTCAACTGCAAGCTATCCCCTTCTTCGAATAAATGAACTTGGATAGTCTCCACTTGCGCATATTTTATCGCATTCAAAACAGCTTCCTGGCAGATCCGATACAATACGGTTTCGACTTCATTTTCATAACGGGTCTTTTTGACTGTCGACTTAAAATCAATGGTTAAACCGAAACTTTCCTCCACCCGTTTAAAGTGGGAACGGAAAGCCGCCTCCAGCCCAAAGTCATCAAGCGCTGAGGGACGCAGTTCTACAGACAGATTACGGATATCGTCCATCAACCGGATTAATGTTGACGTACTTTCATTGGTTTTCTTCAAGACTTCTGTGTCATCTGTCATGTATTTAAGTGCACGCAAATCCACGACCGCACTTAAAAGTTCTTGCGCAACGCTGTCATGCAGCTCTCTTGAAATCCGCTTGCGTTCATTTTCCTGGGCTTTAATGACATTTTTCATCATTTTGTTTTGCTGCAGTTTGTTTTGCGTTTCAAATTGCATCGACAAATCCCTTAAGATGAAGACCCTAGTGCCTTTTTCCGCATCGATAACATGGAAGGTTGCTGCGTACGGAACAATGCCTTTTCCGACTGTTTCCAAAAAAACCTGAAAAGAGGTGAAGTCCTCATGATTGGAACTTGTGAAATAACAGTCTTTGCAGGTTGTCAGATCGCTTTCGCTGGTATACCCTCTGCAGACATTGCATAAGGCGTTTTCGGCTCCTTTTTTCAGCTGTTCCAGCACATGGTCATCCATTATATTTTCTGCTGCCGGGTTCATTGAAATGGTACTGCCTTCGCTCGTAAAAAAGAAAATTGCTTCTGTGCTGTTTTCGTACATCTTCAGCATGAGATCAATCAATTGATCTTTTTTCCCCGAAATCAATTCCACATCAATTCCTTCCCGTCCAGCGTTCCTATGTCGGATTTAGACATGCTGATCAGCATCTGAAATCTTTCCGGTGTCATCAAATGGGGTTCTCTAAAGCCGCCCAACAGCACCCCTACCACTCTTCCGCTATGCCATAACGGAGCAGCGCCAATACTCTTTAGGTTTTCAAGTTTTAAAATAGGATAGTTGAATAAATCTTCCTTTGCTGCAAATTTTTCCACATCAGCCACCAGAATAGGTTTGCCATTCTTAAAAACGCCTCCCGCTATTCCTTTGCCTGATTGCAGCACTACTTTTTTTATGCGTTCACTTATGTTGCCTGAAATGTATTGCCATTTTAATACATGCAAGTTTTCCGCCGGTTCGACTAAAGCAAGCGCAATAATATCACAACCAAGAGCTTCCCGGATTTTTTCAATTTGCAATTGATATTCTTCTGTATAATCCATGCTTTTGTCTCCTATTAAACTAAAAAGAGAACATCTCTTTAATTTGTTGGTTTATGTCTCCTGTACAGGATATAACTTCTGCCTACATAATTCAACGGTACACTCCAAACATGCACAAGACGGGTAAACGGCCAAAAAGCAAATATGGCAAAGCCTGTTAAAACATGAATTTTAAACGACCAAGGCACGTCTGCCATGATAGCCGGATTTGCTCTAAACAAGAACAAATCCCTGAACCAGACTGAAATCGTCATGCGATAATCGAAGTCGGGCTGCACTACATTCGTGACCAACGTGGCATACATTCCGACGAACACAATGAACAAAAGCAGTGAGTTTACTGCAAGATCAGAAAAAGAACTTAATTTGCGGACACTGGACAGCGAAAAGCGTCGAAAAGTGAGAATAATCATGCCGATCAACGTCATGAAACCAAAAATCCCACCGATATAGATAGCACCGATATGATACAAATGATCATTGACGCCAATAGCATTCATCCAGGCAATCGGAATTGCCAACCCTCCGATATGGCCAAAAATGACAGGAATAATGCCAAGGTGAAACATCAAGCTGCCAATCATTAATTGTTTTTTTTCAATAAATTCACTGGATTTGGCTGTCCAATGAAATTTATCAACTCGGTAGCGATAGATGTGCCCAAAAACGAAGATGGCCATGCAGAGGTAAGGAAAGACCACCCAAATTAATCTATCAAGCGTTTCCATCGACAGGCACCTCCTGCTCGATACAGACTTTAAACGTTTCACGCAATCCTTTAACAAGATGGAAATAGGGGCTGTCTTTTTTCTCAAGTGATTTCAACAGATGATAGGTTCCATCCTCCAGAACGGCAATCAGCATCTGGAAACTCTGAGGCGCCCGTGGATCCCCCAGCCACTCAGCTGCATAAAGAAATTCGCAAATGAGTGGCAGGAAATCGGATAATTCCGAATCCGGCATTTCAAGACCGAACATTTCATACGAGACTTTCAGTTTAGCAAGCATCTGGCCCCGTTCTTTGGCATCTTCAAACTTGAAATAGGTCATGAACAGCGTGCTGTCTTTGTCAAAATCAAAAATATCGGTATACATTTCCTGGATTTCATCCAAGCTCAATTCATGCATCAGTTCCCAATATTGCTGAACATAATTATACGCCGGATGATCCGCATCGAATGATTCCTCAATCAACGATGGATGAAAATCAAGCTTCTGCGGATAGGTCAAGTGATGGGCAAAAAAACCGAATGACAATTTATAACGATATAGTTTCTCTAAATTAATCACGCCATATACCTCCGTAGAAGTTTTCTTCATAAATTTCTTTACCGGTTTTCGTAGCTGTTCCAGTTGGGCTTGGCGTTGCCGGGCCACAGCTGTCACAGGATCCACCGGAGTCAGTTCCCCACCCTCCCATGCCTTCTGTATCAAACCCTTCCATCCCCTGCGCACGGTACGGATTGACACGTCCTTCTCTATGCGTACTTGGAATGACGAAACGATCCTCATATTTGGCGATTGCCAGAAGGCGGTACATTTTCTCAGTCTGATGGGCTGTCATGCCGATCCGTTCCAGGCGGCTTTCATCGAATTCCTTGCCAGTTGTCTTGGCACGCATATACGAGCGCATCATTGCCATGCGCTGCAGCGATTTCTTAACTGTTTCCGTATCGCCGGCCGTCAGCATATTCGCCAAATACTGAATCGGGGTCCGCATTTCTTCGATTGCCGGGAAAATCATATCCGGATTTTTAATAGAATCTTTGCCTTCAAAATAGTTCATGATTGGACTAAGCGGCGGCACATACCAAACCATCGGCAAAGTCCGGTACTCCGGATGTAACGGGAAAGCGAGTTGATGTTCAATCGCCAGTTTGTAAACCGGCGAGTTCTGCGCTGCTTCTATCCAGTCTTCTGATATGCCATCTTTTCTGGCCATCGCAATCATTTCAGGATCAAACGGGTCAATAAATAGGTCACATTGCGCTTTGTATAAATCTTTTTCGTCTGGTGTGGAAGCCACTTCCAGCACGCGATCTGCATCATACAAAAGCACCCCTAAATAACGGATGCGGCCCGTACAGGTTTCTGAGCAAACGGTTGGCAGCCCCGCTTCGATCCGCGGAAAGCAGAATGTGCATTTCTCGGCTTTATTGGTTTGCCAGTTAAAGTAAACTTTTTTGTAAGGGCAGCCTGTCATACAATAGCGCCAGCCTCGGCAAGCTTCCTGGTCGACGAGGACGATACCATCTTCTTCGCGTTTGTAAATCGCGCCAGAGGGACATGATGCTACACAGCTCGGATTCAGGCAGTGTTCACAAAGTCTCGGTAAATACACCATAAACGCTTTATCGAAATTGAATTTGATTTCTTCTTCGATTTTTTGGATATTCGGATCCAACGGTCCCGTAATATGCGCTCCTGCCAGATCATCTTCCCAGTTCGGACCCCATTCAAGGTCCATCTTCTTCCCAGTGATGGCTGAATGTGCACGTGCAACCGGTGAGTGTTCCAATTCTCCAGCGTTGGTCAAATGCTCATAATTATATGTCCAAGGCTCATAATAATCCTTCATTTCCGGCATATCCGGGTTGTAAAAGATTTTCCCCAACGCGACTTTTGATAATTTATTCCCTGACTTCAATTCCAGTTTCCCTTTGCGGAGCTGCCAGCCGCCTTTATAAAGTTCCTGATCTTCCCAGCGCTTCGGATACCCGATGCCAGGTTTTGTTTCCACGTTGTTGAACCACATATACTCTGCACCTTTACGGTTGGTCCACGTGGTCTTACACGTGACACTGCAGGTATGGCAACCGATACATTTATCCAAATTCATCACCATCGCTACTTGCGCTTTAATCTTCAAGCCAGTCAACCTCCTTCATTTTCCGAACTGCCACGTATTCATCGCGCTGATTACCGATAGGGCCGTAGTAATTGAAGCCGTAACTGAGCTGAGCATATCCGCCGACCATTTGAGTCGGTTTGAGGTGAATGCGGGTCGGCGCGTTATGGCTGCCGCCACGGGTATCCGTAATTTCAGAACCAGGCACTTGAATGTGTTTGTCTTGAGCGTGGTACATGAACATCGTACCCCTCGGCATCCGGTGGCTGACGACAGCGCGCGCTGTGACAACGCCGTTTCGGTTATACACTTCGAGCCATGCATTATCGTCGATATCGTGTGCTTTTGCATCTTCGTTGTTGATCCAGACAGTCGGACCGCCGCGGAATAGCGTCAGCATATGCTGATTATCCTGATAGGTGGAGTGGATATTCCATTTGCCGTGAGGCGTCAAATAACGCAGCACCAGCGAATCAACGCCGCCTCTTATCTTTTTATCATTCTTGCCGAATACCATCGGCGGTAATGTCGGTTTATAGATTGGCAAAGCTTCGCCGAACTGCTGGAAAATTTCATGGTCGATATAGAAATGCTGTCGGCCTGTCAATGTCCGGAATGGCACTAAACGCTCAATATTTGTTGTGAATGGAGAATACCGTCGCCCCATTTTATTGGATCCACTGAACACCGGCGTCGGAATAACTTCACGCGGTTGGACAGTGATACTTTGGAACGTGATTTTTTCTGCTGCGCGGTCTGCTGAAATATCCTTCAACTCTACGCCTGTATCTTTTTCTGCTTCAATATATGCTTTTTGTGAAACACGTCCGTTTGTTGCCGATGAAAGGTTCAGCATGGCATCCGCCACTTGTCGAGCCGTTTGGATTTTTGGCAAACCATTTTTGATGGTTTCATCAAAGAACGTACCGTTGATGTGCTTCAATTCCTCATACTCATCCGCTACAGAGAAGCTGACACCATGCGCACCGGTTTTGCCGACAGCTAAATTAGGTCCCAAGGTAATGTATTTGTCATGTATTTTGGTGTAATCCCGCTCTACAATACTGAAATTCGGCATTGTTTTGCCAGGGATTGCTTCGATTTCCCCTTTAGTCCAATCTTTAACGACACCCATCGGCTGTGAAATTTCACTTTTTGTATCATGTGCAAGAGGGGTGATGACCACATCTTTATAGACGCCAGGCAAATGTGTTTTCGCCATCTCTGAGAATCTTTCAGCTAATTTAGCGTAGATATCCCAATCAGAACGGGATTCCCACAGGGGGTTGACTGCCGGATTAAATGGATGTACAAAAGGATGCATATCAGTTGAAGACAGATCGGTCTTTTCGTACCAAGTCGCTGCAGGCAAGACAATATCTGCGTATAGAGGAGTCGAAGTCATCCGGAAATCAAGTGCAACCATAAGATCCAGTTTGCCTTCAACATCTTCCCTCCAAACGATTTCTTCTGGTTTTTCATCGACGTTCGGTTCAGCCAACAAGCCATCTTTGGCACCTAACAGATGCTTCATAAAGTATTCCTGGCCTTTAGCAGAACTCGAAATTAAGTTGGAACGCCAGATGAACAGTGTTCTCGGAAAGTTCTCCGGTGCACCTGGATCTTCCACCGCAAATTTCGTTTTACGGGAAATAACTTCTTCCACTGCGTAATCGATAATCTCTTTATTGGTCTTTGCACCTTTTTCAGCAGCTTCTTCTGCAAACAGCAAGCTATTTTTATTGAATTGTGGATAAGAAGGGAGCCAGCCTAATCGTGCTGCCAGCACATTATAGTCAGCCGGGTGCTGATAGGCGACATCTTCTGCCAAAGGTGACGTCAACACATCTACGCCACTTTCCTCATATCTCCATTGTTCTGTTGCAAAATAGAAGAAGGAAGTTGCATTCTGCAGTCTTGCAGGGCCTTGCCAATCTTTCGCGAAAGCGACAGTCGACCATCCTTCAATCGGACGGCATTTTTCCTGTCCGACATAATGCGCCCATCCACCACCATTGACGCCCTGGGAAGCTGTCAGAATGACCAGGTTCAAAATTGCGCGGTAAATCGTGTCACTGTTGAACCAATGGTTGATGCCAGCACCCATGATGATCATCGAGCGTCCGCCTGTATCGATCGAGTTTTGTGCAAATTCACGTGCAATCTGCGTAACGATTGATGCTTTGACGGATGTCACTTTTTCCTGCCATGCAGGAGTATAAAATGAGGTTTCATCGTCGTAGCCTTTTGCATTATATTCACTTTCCGTACGAATAATTCCGTATTGACTCATCATCAGATCATAAACAGTTGCCGCGTAGCGTTCTGTACCATCTGCCAATATTACTTTTCTTGCAGGAATAACCCGCTTGAAGACGCCATTTCCCTGATTATCGAAATACGGGAAGACGATTTCCTTCCATTCTTCCTGGTGGCCAACAACACTCATCGCCGGGTTCACTTTGGAGCCATCTTCATTTTCGAGAATCAGGTTCCATTTTTTATCTTCTTCCCATCGCTGCCCCATCGTGCCATTCGGCACCATCAATTTATCGGCCGCCTCGTCAAAGATGACCGGTTTCCATTCTGCATGCTCTGATGTATCTCCCAAATCGCTGGCGCGCAAGAATCGTCCACCTTTTAATGTATCTTCATGCGGATCCAATAAAATCATAAATGGCATATCCGTATATTGTTTCGCGTAATTGATGAACATCGGCTCTTGGCGCTTTTGATAGAATTCATCCAGAATAACGTGCGTCATGGCTTGAGCTAGTGCTGCATCCGTTCCAGGGTGAGGAGCCAGCCAATTATCGGCGAATTTAACATTCTCTGCATAATCAGGAGCTACCGATACCACTTTTGTTCCTTTATAGCGGACTTCTGTCATGAAATGCGCATCCGGTGTTCTGGTCATTGGAACATTCGATCCCCACATCATCAAATACCCGGCGTTATACCAATCCGATGACTCCGGTACATCTGTCTGTTCTCCCCATATTTGTGGAGATGCAGGTGGGAGATCCGCATACCAATCATAAAAACTAAGCATTTCACCACCAAGAAGTGAAATAAATCTTGCTCCTGAAGCGTAGCTGACCATCGACATCGCTGGAATTGGCGTAAAGCCAGCCACGCGGTCTGGTCCGTATTTCTGTATGGTGTAGATCAATTGTGCTGCGATCAATTCCAAAGCATCTTCCCAATTGACGCGGATGTGTCCGCCTTTTCCACGTGCAGATTTATAGAACATCGCTTTCTCAGGATCTTCTACAATACTTGCCCATGCATCCACCGGATTCGGATGGCTGGCTCGCGCCGCTTTCCAAAGACGCCAAAGTTTACCGCGCATATAAGGGTATTTCACTCGCAGCGGACTGTATTCATACCAAGAAAATGTGGCACCCCTTGGACAGCCGCGCGGTTCAAATTCAGGCATATCAGGTCCGCAGGAAGGATAATCGATCTGCTGATTTTCCCACGTGATGATTCCATTCTTGACGAATACTTTCCAGCTGCATGATCCTGTACAGTTTACTCCGTGTGTGGTACGGACTACTTTATCGTGCGACCATCTTTGGCGGTACATATTTTCCCAATCCCGGCTTTTTTCCTCCAAGATGGACCAACTGCCCGAATAACTTTCGACTGGTTTAAAGAAATTCAATCCAAATTTTTTCTTCATCGCGTATACCCACTCCTTCTCATGAATGAAAACTATTGAAGGGAATCAATTACAAATTCATTCGTATGCTTTTATTATGTTAGTCCCCCATACAAGTTCCCATTAGGGAATGTCCTACAGAAGCACTGGAATTCCCTTGTTCATTGAAAACTGCAAAAATACTGTTTAGCCCAAAATTTCCATATTCCATTATTTATCGAGGGTTTCCGATAAGCTGTCCAATAAAATCAGGTTGTTTTTCATTGAGATATGCCTCAAGACAGTGAATTCCAGCAGATTCTTATTTTCTCCAATGAAAAACCGAAAAAAAATGCCGATTTCCATCTATTTTTCCAGCTTCAAAACTCCCCGTTTCTCATCGGATAAGGGAGTTCCCTCTTTCACCAAAGGAAATGCCCTAGCTGGAAAATCAGCGGTTTTTGGCATGTTATACTGAAAAAAAATGAGGGGAATGAATGACTATGTCAGGACCATCTTTGCGCCAGCTGCATGCCCATCATGCCATCCATGAAGGCGCCTTATCTGGAGCAGTAACTAAAACAGAAGAAGTTGAAGATTTATTGAGAGCTAAAGAATACGAAGTTGCCCATCAAGCGGCGGATCATTTGCTGGAGTATTGGGAAACACGGATCATCAGCCATGCGGATGCAGAGGAAGAAGGATTTTATCAGGAAATGATCGACCAGAAACCAGAACTCAAGCAAACAGTGGCTGATTTGACACGCGATCATGATATCTTGCGCATCATTGTGGCTGACATCAAAATATTGCTTGCAGAAGAAGGCCTCAGCTATGAGGTCATGAAACAGTTTCATGCACTTTTGGTAGTGAACGCCATCCATAGCCGCGATGAAGAACGTCTGCTGCTTCAGGAGCCTTCTATATGATAAAAGCGATTGGCAGAAACGAGCTTTGCCATTGTGAAAGCGGCAAAAAATATAAAAAATGCTGTGGGACGGGCGGATCCTCCAAGCTGATGATTGAAGAACAAAACAAAGTACTGCAAGGGACGCTTCGGGATTTTTTTGAAAATAATCCCCGTCGGTCAGAACAGAAAGAATTGGTGAAATGGAAAGATAAAGTCGAAAACCTTCTCGTCCCACTTTACGGAGAAGATAAATCGAATGGCATTATCGGAGATATCTTTTTCTTTTCTGAACGCGTCGATGTATGGAATAGTTTTATTGAACGGAAGATCATCAAGGAAGAAAGAATGCAAATCAAACTGATCCTTGAATCCTGGCTTAACCCACTGTTTATGGCCGGCGAAGTTCTTTCCGTTTCCAATTACCAAGCTCAAGTTCGTGATTTGCTGACTAAAGATACTATGGAAATTGAAGTTAATGAGTCTTTTCCGGTTGAAGCTGGAAACATAGCCACCGGTTTCTATTTGCCCGATGTCCGGATAGGCGAGCATTTCATGATGGTGTTGAACAGCCTGACGGTTGCTGTTAAAGTGAAACCGGAAAGTGTCCGAAAGCTTCAGGAGATGTATCAGTCATCCGAAACGGCAAACGCAAAGGAATTCTACAGCCGGAACATTTTGGCTGTTTACCAGCTCCTAAGCAGTGGCCTTCTGAGCACCGAAAAAGTCGCATATGCTGTTCTTGAAACTGTGGAGGAATTGGAGAATTTCCTAATTGCCCATGATTTGAAGAGTGACGAATTAATCGAAGCCTTCTTTCATTACGCAGAACCCTTAGCAATGATTCCTAAAGAAGCGGTCGCCGGCGCAGTCCAATTTGCCATCGATCACCAATTGGTGAAGCTCGACTGGAAGACTGAAGAAACCGCACAGCATTTTGGCGTGGATACAGAAGGACTGACACTTTTCAAAAATGACCTCGGTTCTTTTTATCACACCGCCAAAAGCAAAGAAGACCCAGAGAAAAGAGCCGTTTATGCATTTGAAGTCGGAACGGATCCCAAAGGCAATGAACTGCAGAATTGGCAATTATATATGCATTTGAAAAATGCGACCATTACAAGTGAAAATGAATTGAAACGCCAGATGGAGTACTACCACAGCAAATCCTATGAACCGAAAACCAAAGCTGAAAAAGCTCAACTTCTTGCCTACAGTGCCTATACAACTATAAATCGGACCAGCCAAGTGGAGCAGATTCAGAGGTTGGATCCCCAAAATACAGATGCCTTCCTACTGGCAGCTGAAATGGAAGAGAATTTGTCCTTAAAAGAACAATTGCTTCAAAAAGCGGTTTCCAGCGGAAAAGAACGCTTTGAACCGGAAATGGATGTAGCTTGGTTGTACGTTCCAAACCGGCCTTATTTGAGATCCCTATTTTTGCTTGGAAATTTCTATTGGGAGCAAGCCCGCTTCGAAGAGGCTTTCCCTATTTATTATGAGTTGCTGCGTTTGAACCCAGGAGATCATCAGGGGGTACGATATTTAGCGGTTTCGGCGTTAATCGCCTTGGGCCGCCTTAAAGAAGCCGAGAGTCTGATCAGCCATTACGAAGAAGAACTCAGCGATAATGCATTCTATGCTTGGTTGAGGTGGTCTATGGAGCGGCAGAAAGGAATACTTTCCCAAACTGCTCAAACAACTTATATAGAAGCCATCGATCAAAATCCATACGTAAAGAAATATGTCGAACAACGGATTGCCGCTTTGCCTTATCCGAAATCGTCTGTCATCACCCCACGTTCTCCTGAAGAAGCAGGGCTAATCTGGACGTTTTTGGCACCTACTCTCGAGAATCTGTAAGCAAGATTCGAATCAGCAGAACAACTGAATAAATCAAAAAAAGAGGCTGTTCTTCTTTAATAGAAGTTGCAGCCTCTTAATTTATTCAGCTATTGATTGAACTTGTTTGATTGTCGTCTTTTGCAGAATCAAAATTCCCTTGACCAACCCTTTGGCGAATTTCATCTTCAGTTAACTTTCTTCCGATGGGTCCTGTCGGAATATCAGTGGAACTATTTTCTCTTTCCGCACGTTCCACTCGCGCAAAACCTGCATTCGTTTCACGGCCAATCCGTTCTCTTTCAGCCCTGCTTGAATAAGTTTCTTCCGTTTTTTTTTCATCAGCCATTGAAGTTCCTCCTTTTAATGATTGTCAACTAAATTTCCATCAAGCAGAAGTGTGGGTGGATACATATTCACCATAACACCATTTTTCTGATTATTCAAAACAGAAGAAAATTTATAGAATAATTTTGACTCAGTTTTCTTTTGGCATTTTAGGGATAAATCGGACCCTCAACGACAATTTTACCGATAGTTCGCCCTGTGAGCAGGATCTCATAGGCTTCTTTTAATGTCTCTGGGTTGAGAGGCGCAAGTTTTTTGGACATTGTCGAACGAATTTCCCCTTCATCCACCCAATCTGCTAACTGGTTCAGAATATGATGCTGTGAAATCATATCCTTTGTTTGATACACTGAGCGCGTATACATCAACTCATAGGAAAAGCTGACCGATTTTGAAAACAAAGCTGGATGAAGCGGCTTCATTGCCGGTAAGATCGAACAGATTTTACCTTGTGGAAGGATAGCATTAGCCATGCTCTCCATGTGTTCATCGATATTGGTTAAACAGAATATATAATGAACCCCCGAAATACCCAAAGCTTCCAATTGCGGTTCAGAAGCTTCGTGATGATTGATGATAAAGTCTGTTTTATGATTCAACGCCCACTCTTTTGATTCTGGACGGGAAGCAGTTCCTACGACAGTCAATCCGGCTAATTTAGCCATTTGAGTGGCCACAGATCCCACCCCGCCTGCTGCACCGATAATCAAGATTACTTTTTCTTTGTTATCAGTCGGATTCCGTGATACACCAAGCCGATCAAAAAGCGCTTCGCTGGCTGTGACGCTGGTCAGAGGCAGTGCTGCAGCTTCCGCAAAACCGATGCTTTTCGGCTTCTTTCCAACAATCCGCTCATCTACCAGCTGGACTTCGCTAAGGCTTCCCGGCGCAATGCTTGTACCGGCATAAAACACTTCTTCTCCCACCTGAAACAACTTGCAGTCATCCCCTATTTCTACAACAATTCCTGCCGCATCACGTCCAACGACCGTTAATGTCTGATCATCTTCCCCTTTGGCGTCACGAGTCCGCAGATCCGTCGGATTGACCGATACCGCACGGACTTCAACAAGCAAATCTCTTCCTGCCGCTTTTGGACGGTCAATTTCAACCTTCTCAAAATTCGGCGCCGCTGTTTTCGATCCTGGATTATAAAAGCCTAATACATTCATCTTATCTTTACTCACTTCACTTCGCCGCCCTTTCAATCTTATGAATATTTATTGATAAATCTCCAGTCATTGTACTCTTCCCTCTAAATAGGTTCAAAAACTTTGCCTTTTTTTATGACAATGTTATCCAACTATAAAGCAGGTAATCCTGCCTTGTTTTATCCCATGTAAGCTGAAGGTAATGCTTCAGATAATTAAATATTCTAAAAATATGGAAAATTAAGTTGTTTTTTATTTTTTATTTGTTATTATGAATAAATAGGTTCACTAAAAAATAAAAGAAAGGATATATATCCCTAGTAAACTATTTTTTTATAATTAATTTTGTTTATTTAAGTCTTTTTACCTACTAAACATGCAACACCCATTAAAGGAGGACAACAGATGATTAAAAAGTTTTTCACCACCACAGCGGCAGTAGCTTTAGTGCTAACCAGTGTTTCGTTAACTCCACTGGCAGCCCCGCAAAAACCAGAACAGGTAAAGCCTGCTAATTACTCAAAAGATGTCAGCCTTACACCCACCTTAGAGGCTATTGTAAAAGATTCAACAGGGGCAGGCATCAAAACCGTCGATTTCAAAAAAGGATTCAAATATGATTTTGCAGGCAAAGGGATAACCGGCTTTGCAAATGATTCAGCCGACAACCCGATTACTGTGCCGATCCAAACAAATGCCACTCCTTTAACGGGTGAACAAATAAAAGCAATGGCAGCTGACGACGGAAAAACAGCCGCCACCAAAAGCAGCAACGGCTTTCCTTCTCAACGTTTTGTAGTTGACGTCTCCAAGGACTTGGCAGCCGGCAACGCGATCCAGCTGTATTGGGAAGGAAAAACTTTGGCAAGTGGTTTAGCCAATCTTTCAGCATGGGATTATAAAGCGGGCAACTGGGTCGCTTTGAACCAGGCGGAAGGAAATGCAAAGGGCGAAGAAATTGTCCTGAAAGCTGAAATTGATAAAGAGAGATTCGTCAAAGATGGAAAAGTTCAGGCCATGGTCCACGATTCCGGAACGCTGACAGATTCCAAAGATGAAGACTTCTCTATGGTCTGGTTTACGGATACCCAATACTATGCACAGGATTTCCCTGAAGTCTGGACATCCATGACAGACTGGATGATCGACGAATACAAAAAAGGAACTTATGAGTACGCCATGCATACCGGAGACCTTGTCAATAATGTAATCGATGAGGAACAATGGAAAGTTGCAGAGGAAAACTTGGATCGGCTCGATGCTGCCAACATTCCGTATGGGGTACTAGCCGGTAACCATGATGTAGGAATCGACACCCTCAACAAAACTTATGATTATTCCATTTTCGCGAGATACGCTGGAATCGATCGCTTTAAAGACAAATCGTGGTTTGGTGAAGCAATGAACGAAGAAAATCAAAACCATTACGATTTGTTTTCTTTCGGCGATCATGATTTCATTTTTCTATATCTTGGCTACGGAAGAGATGGATCAGCTGAAACCGTCGCTTGGGCAAACAAAGTTCTTAAGCAGCATGCAGACCGCAATGCCATTGTCGGCATGCATGAGAATATCAATTCATTGGCACAATACGTAACCGAACAAGCACGAGTGGTCAACAGAGAAATTGTCGTCCCTAATGAAAATGTTAAAATGGTCCTCAGTGGCCATCATCACGGCGCTAACTACCGTGTCAAACAGGTTGAAAATGAAGATGGCTCAACACGTGAAGTGTTGGAAGTGTTGGCAAATCATCAGGGCAATACTGCTCCTGACCGTGGACAAGGCTATTTGAAGAAGCTGACGTTCGATCCAACAGATGAAACATTGGATTTTGTATCATACTCTCCTTTT
Source organism: Planococcus sp. APC 3900 (assembly GCF_030407735.1). Lineage (NCBI taxonomy): Bacteria > Bacillati > Bacillota > Bacilli > Caryophanales > Caryophanaceae > Planococcus > Planococcus sp. APC 3900. The sequence goes on from NZ_JASDCT010000005.1 coordinate 273,361, forward strand.
GAAAATGATTATGATTTCGAACAATTTGATCCTGCAAAAGAAAGCTTTACAGCGCAATTCGATTTAGCGGATGTAAAAGCAAAAGACAACCCTAGACAAATCGAAACGGATTATGTGGCCGTCAACATCTATACCGACCAGGCTATCGGCCAGGATAAAGACTTGAAATCAGGCGAAGTGGCTTCTGCCGAGTGGAAAGGCTTAAGCAAAAACACCGTTTATCATTGGTACATGAATATAACCAATGCGGCAGGCGAGAGTGAAAAATCACCAATTTATCAATTTACGACTGGTTCAACTGCACCGGATCCAAAACCAGATCCAAAACCAGAACCGACAAAACCAACTTTCCCGGATGTAACGCCTGAAAAGCCTGCTTGGGCTTACGAAGCAATTGAGCGCATGGCAGCAGAAGGCATTATTAAAGGACATCCAGACGGAACTTTCAAATGGAGAGATGGAATTCAACGTCAACATGTATCACTGATGTTCGATCGCGCAGTGGACTTAGAAAATGAACTTCCATATAAAGCGTTCAGAGATGTTCCGAAATCGCATCCGAATTTCGATGCAATCACAGCAACACAACGTGCCGGAATTTTCGAAGGATATAACAACCTATTCCAACCGAAAAGCAAGCTGACACGCGAAGAGATGGCTAAGGTGCTAGTAACAGCGTTTGATATCGAAGCAAAAGGCTCCCATAACTTCCCAGATGTTAAAAAGGGCGGATGGTCAGATAAGTATATCGATACTTTGTACGCTGCTGGGATCACCATCGGTTCAACTAATGGAAAATTCAATCCAAAATCCGACGTCACGAGAGCAGAGTTTGCTGTCTTCATGGACAGAGCATTGAAATATGATGAAACACATTAATTCTCTTAAAGGAACCTGCAGCTGCAGGTTCCTTTTTTCGTCCGAATAACATCCGAGATACTTTCTAGAAGTGAACCATTGTCCCTTAAAAAATTCTATAATGGCATTATCGATAAGGAATGGTAAGGACGTGAAACAATGATCACTCGCCAAACCGTGATTTCACTCGGCATGTCTCAGCTTATATGCTGGGGAATTTCCTATTATTCGATCGCTGTATTCGGGACACGGACCGCTGCTGATTTGGACTGGAGCGAAACGACTGTCTATGGTGGATTTTCAACAGCCTTAGTGATTATGGCAATTACATCTCCACTGACGGGAAGATTAATCGACCGCTATGGCGGAAGCTTCGTTATGTCGGGGGGATCTGCCCTATTGTCATTAGGCTGCAGCGGCATTGCTTTACCCTATTCTATTGGGGTTTATTATGCGTCGTGGGTGCTGCTCGGGTTTGCTATGCGCTTGACTCTCTATGATGCGGCATTTGCAGCATTAGCGCGTATAGGTGGCATACATGCAAAACGCCCCATTTCACAAATCACTCTTTTGGGCGGATTGGCTTCCAGCGTCTTTTGGCCTGTCGGTTTCATGTTAGCTGAAGCTTTCGGATGGAGAGCAGCTCTTCTAATTTATGCGGGATTTGCCCTTTTAACCATCCCTTTGCATCTATCTCTTCCTAAACAGCGGTTCAATAATAAAAAGGAGTTGCCCCCTTCTCTCCTTCCTGTCATTACTGCAGACAAAGAACGACGGGTCGCAGGCAGCCTCTATGCATTGATATTCACGCTGTTAAATATTTTGAACTCTGCCATGTCGACTCACATGATTACTATTCTTGCCGGTCTCGGTTTGACCGCCGCTCTTTCAGTATGGATTTCAACTCTCCGGGGAATAGGGCAATCCTTTGCGCGTGTCTGCGAAGTTCTGTTCGGCGCCCGCCTCCATCCTATTTCATTGACAATTTTAGCTTCAGGTATATTGCCCCTTGGTTTTTTCAGCGGACTTCTCAGCGGCCGGTTCCTTACAGCTGCTTTATTGTTTGCATTTCTTTTCGGAGCCGGCAACGGATTGATGACGATTACGCGTGGAACCCTGCCGTTGATTCTGTTTGACCACAATACTTACGGAGCCACCGTAGGAAAATTATTAGTACCTGGCTTCTTGTTGTCTGCGATTTCACCCATTTTTTACACTTTTATCATCGATAAATACGGAGAACATACAGCGCTTGTTGTTTCTGCAGTATTGGCGTTTATCATTTTCGTTCTATCTCTGGTTCTCAAATCACGTTATTTTCACGGCCCTCAACAGAAATAGTTCAAGCCACCCGATTTCTTGAAACAGAAACAGCCAACCTCAATTTTCGAGGTTGGCTGCTGTGATGAGTAGATTCGTTGCCTTTTCATATAGGAACTGTTGTGTTCCTTTTTAAAACTAAAATTTATTCCCTTTATCTCCGTGGCGCTCCAGAAGTTCAGCAAACGACAGATTCTTCTCGCGTTCTTTGCGTTCGAATAAACGCTGCGCTTCTTTTTCTTCTTCCAACTTCTGTTCTTGTTTCAACAACTCTTTTTTCGTTTCTTTCAGTTTTGCCAACACATCGTCAGACAGCATACTGTTGGATTCTTCTTTTCTTTTAGCCATTGCTCTCTCTCCTTAAGGACGTTTAATAACCGTCGCGATCCCTTGGCCGCCGCCGATGCAAAGAGTCGCCAATCCCGTCTTAGCGTCACGTTTGATCATTTCGTGCAGCAAAGTGACGAAAATGCGTGTGCCGCTTGCGCCGATCGGGTGACCAATCGCAATGGCTCCTCCATTGACATTCAGTATATCATGATTAAACTTCAGCTCACGGTCAACCGCAATCGACTGCGCAGCAAACGCTTCATTTGCCTCGATCAGTTCAATGTCTTCTAATGCCATATCGGCTTTTTTTAAGGCATTTTTCACAGCTTGCACGGGACCGATTCCCATTACAGCGGGATCAACTCCTGCACTGCCGTTTGCTACTACAGTTGCCAGCGGCGTCAGTCCAAGTTCATCCGCTTTCGCTTTGGACATGACCACAACTGCAGCTGCACCATCGTTAATGCCTGATGCATTGCCCGCTGTCACACTACCGTCTTTTTTGAAAGCCGGACGCAGCTTTCCTAAACGCGCTTCATTGGAATCACTCTTAATGTATTCATCTACCTTGAAGATAACTGGATCTCCTTTGCGCTGGGGAATTTCCACTGGCACAATTTCGTCATCAAATCTGCCAGATTCGACTGCAGCGGTGGCACGTGCTTGTGAGCGGGCAGCGAATTGATCTTGTTCTTCACGTGTGATGTCGTAACGATCACATAAATTCTCTGCAGTGACTCCCATATGGTAATCATTGAATGCACAGGTCAAGCCGTCAACGAGCATGCTGTCGACTACTTTCTGATCCCCCATGCGGAATCCACTGCGGGCATTTTCCATGAGATACGGTGCACGGCTCATGTTTTCCATTCCACCTGCAACGACAATGTCTGCATCCCCAGCATAAATCGCCTGGTAAGCGAGCTGAATAGATTTCAATCCAGATCCACAGACTTTGTTGATGGTCATAGCGGGCACAGTTTCCGGCAGCCCCGCATGGATGGATGCCTGGCGTGCTGGATTTTGGCCTAACCCGGCCTGAAGAACATTCCCCATAATGACTTCAGAAACTTGCTCCGGCTGAATCCCGGCGCGTCCGATCGCCTCTTTGATGACGATCGCTCCTAATTGTGTAGCCGGCACGTCTTTTAATGACCCTTGAAATGAACCTACCGCTGTACGGACAGCGCTTACAATAACGATTTCCTGTGACATGTACTTTTCCCCCTTGAGTGATTGTCTGTTAGTTGCTCTTTTATCCCTTCCCTATATACAATGGAAAGCAGGGGGGATATTATGTTCAGTTTACCAAAAAATGCAACAATTATCGAGGTCGGACCAAGGGATGGTCTCCAAAATGAAGGAAAACTTGTTACTACTGAAAATAAACTTCAATTTATAGCTGCTTTGCAGGACGCCGGAGTTCAGGAAATGGAGTTGACATCCTTTGTGTCTCCTAAATGGGTGCCGCAAATGGGTGATGCCCGGGATATCGTCACACAGACGAAAAAAACCGGGCGCCAATTCGTGTTGACACCAAATGAACGCGGCATTAATGCAGCTCTCGAAGCTGGAGCTCAATCACTCGCCGTCTTTGTTGGCGTTTCCAATACCTTCAATAAAAAAAATATCAATAAAACTACAGCTGAAAGCATGGAAACTTTAAAACCGTTGATTCTTAACTTGAAAGAACAAGGCATCTTTGTCCGCGCCTGTATATCGACTGCCTTTTACTGCCCATTTGAAGGGGCGGTATCACCGGAAGCGACACTGGATTTATGCCGCCAATTCGTGGAATGGGGAGTCGACGAACTGAGTGTCGCCGATACCATCGGCATGGCGAATCCGAAGGAAAGCTATGAACTGTTTACAAAACTAATCAAAGCATTTCCGGATGTCTTGATGACAGCCCATTTCCACGACACCCGCAGAATGGCCCTTGCCAACATACTCGCTTCGTTGCAGGCTGGCGTCACTCGTTTTGATGCTTCTGCAGGCGGCCTCGGAGGCTGTCCATTCGCACCAGGCGCAACCGGAAACGTCGCCACAGAGGATGTCGTCAATATGCTCCACCGGATGGGCATCTATACAGGAATTGATGAGAATCTTTTATGTCAAGCCATCGAAAAAATCGAGCCCCACGTAACCAATCCAGTTGCCACAGGCATGTATACCTTATATAAAAACCAGCCTTAAGGAGCTTATGCCATGAAAAAAAGATTGCTTTGGACTTCCGCCATTATATCAAGCGTCCTTACAGCAACAGCTACAGTTGCGGGATTTATCGCCAGCAACCGGCTGATGTATGTAAAGAAAAAAGATGAAAAGCTGATTCTGGAAAGGGAAACGAGCGCTAAACGCTATGATGAAGTCTGGTACGCCAATGTCCCAAAAAGCGAGCAATGGATCGAATCCGAGAATGGCTACCCGATAAAAGCTATTTTTCTCGAACCTCACGATACTAATCGCTATGTCATCATTTGCCATGGCGTGACCGAAACGAAAGTCAATTCTTTTAAGTACGCACGGATGTTTGAGCGTTTAGGGTTTAATTCGGTGGTTTATGACCATCGGCGCCATGGAGATTCCGGAGGAAAAACAACCAGTTTCGGACATTTTGAAAAAATCGATTTGAAAGCTGTCGTAGCGGCATTAAAACTGCATGTTGGTGATGAGCTTTTTTATGGCATCCACGGTGAATCCATGGGGGCTGCTACAACTTTGCTTTACGCCGGTATGGAAGACACCGCAGATTTCTACATCTCTGATTGCGCTTATTCCGACATTTATGAACAGATTCTGCATGTTATGAAAACCACGACACCCCTGCGCACAACTTTGGCTCTGCGGCTCGCCAGTTTGTTCATGAAAATGCGTGATGGCTATTCCATTTCTACTGTTTCTCCGAGGGAAACAGTAGCCAATATAAAAAAACCTGTGCTCTTCATACACAGTATTCATGATGATTTTGTCCTGGCGAAAATGAGTGAGGAACTTTATGCATTAAAAGAAGGACCAAAACAATTGAAAATGTTTGAAGAAGGCGCACATGCGCAATCTTTCAACAGCAACCCTGATCAATACGAAGAGGCAGTTGCAAATTTCCTGATGAAGTATGATTTACTGACGCCTAAACAACAGGACCTACACACTATCTCAGCAAATTCGGCCGTGTCTATCGTAAAATGACAAAAGCACTCCGCGGAGTGCTTTTTATTATGGTTTCTTCTTTTTGTTGAGGACCAACTTCATGCCTGCCTGCCCTTCAGCGCCAATGAACAATTCCGTAATCGGTCCACTTTTTACAATACCGGTAACGTGGAGTTCGATTGTATCTAAGCTATAATCTGTCATATCTTTCACCAAATCATCGATCTTATCCAATGAGACGGGAAAAGCCTTTTTCAATTGATTGCTTTCAAGATGAAACTTCCCTGCTTCCTTGTCATCTTCTTCAATGACCGGTAAATAAAACAACAGTTCTTCATTTTCCGCCATCCTGAATTCCTCCTTTGATTTCTGCATACAAGCCGCCATCAAAAATTGGCATCTTACTGGCTCAATACCCGAAATCCGAAATTCTAATAGCAGATTCGAACAAAATAAA